>JBIHZW010000214.1:0-6422 GCA_044240245.1 Pseudomonas sp.
TGCTTCGTGGTCGGCGACAAGGTGATCGCCGCAATGAAGCGTCAGGCCAAGCCCGGCGAGTTCCGCTCCAACCTGCATCGCGGCGGCAGCGCCAGCCTGATCAAGATCACCCCGGAAGAACGTATGACCGCCATCCGCGCGGCCAAGGTCATGGGGTTGAGCGTGGCCGGCGTGGATATCCTGCGCTCCAACCACGGCCCGCTGGTGATGGAAGTGAACTCATCCCCCGGCCTGGAAGGCATCGAAACCACTACCGGCAAGGACGTCGCCAGTCTGGTGATCCAGTATCTGGAGAAAAACAGCGGCCCGCACCTGACACGCACCAAAGGCAAGGGGTGAGCCGGATATAGGCGAAGCATGCTTCGCCCCGGCGAACGCACGGTCAAGGATGGCCGGGCCGGTATTGCAGATCAGTAGAGGACGCGGCAGGGATGCCGAAACGCATACTGAAGCCTATAGCTGGTGTTGCTGCATCCAGGCCTGAAAATCCGCCTCTTTCAACGGCCGACTGAAGTGATAGCCCTGCCCCAGGGAGCAACCATGCTCACGCAGGCTGTCGAGCTGCCACTGGGTTTCGATACCTTCGGCCACGCACTCCAGACCCAGGTTGCGGGCGATCACCAGAATGGTCTGCACCAGCATCAGGCCGCTGCCGTCTTCGCCGTCCATGTCCCAGGTAAAGCTGCGGTCGATCTTCAGGCGATCCAGCGGTAAGCGCTTGAGGTAGGTCAACGAGGAATAGCCAGTGCCGAAATCATCAATGGCGAAACGCACGCCCAGCGCCTTGAGCGCCTGCATATTGGTGATGCACTGTTCGACATCCTCGAGCAACACCCCCTCGGTGATTTCCAGCTCCAGCGCCGTGGCCGGCACCTGATGGCGCTGCAGGCATTCGCTGATGCGCGCGACACAACTACGTTGGCGCAACTCGCGCGGGCTGAGGTTGACCGCCAGCACCAACTGCGGCCACTGCGGTAACCAGCGCGCTAACGCCGCGCAAGCCTGCTCCAGCACCCAGGTGCCCAGTTCCTCAATCAAACCGGTTTCTTCGGCCAACGGAATAAAGTCGCCGGGCATGATCTCTCCGCGCTCCGGATGCACCCAACGCAGCAGCACTTCGGCGCCAGCAATACGTTCGGTAACCAGCGCCAGTTGCGGCTGAAACACCAGATGCAGCTGATTGCGCTGCACCGCCTGGCGCAGTTCGCTCTGCAGCTGCAGACGCTGGTCGATCGCCGCCTGCATTTCCGGGGCGAAGAAGTGCAAGGCGTTGCGCCCGCCCTGCTTGGCCCGGTACATGGCGGTATCTGCCTGCTTCAGCACGTCGGCGGCAACCTGGCTGCCGAACGGATGCAGGGCAATGCCGATACTGGCGCTGATCGACAGCTCATGCCCGTCGATCCAGCAGGTGCCAACCAGACTTTTCAGCAGTTTCTCCGCGGTGATAGCTGCCGCTTCCGCCGCCAGTTGCGGGTTGCTGTCGAGCCCTTCGAGCAGCACCACAAACTCGTCGCCGCCCATTCGCGCCAACGTATCTTCGGCGCGCAAGCCACTGGCCAGCCGCGTGGTGACTTCACGCAGCAGGCCGTCGCCGACCAGATGGCCGAGGCTGTCGTTGACCGTCTTGAAGTGATCGAGGTCGATAAACAGCAGCGCCCCCAGGGTGTTTTCGCGCTGCTCGCGGTCCATCGCGTGCTGCAAACGGTCCAGTAGCAGGCGCCGGTTGGGCAGCCCGGTGAGCTCGTCGCTGAAGGCCAGCCGTTCGATCTCACGCTGATAACGCTGACGGTCGGAAATATCGGTGACGCTGCCACGAATCAGCACGGGCTCTCCGGGCATGCGCACCAGGCGCACCTCGCAGGGGATCTGCCGGCCCTTGCTGTCGCGGTGCAACCAGTCAAATACCGGCGCCTCACCGGCCATTGCGCGCTGCAGATACACCTGGCCAAGATCGGCGGTCAGCTGGCCGTCCGCCTGCTTACTCGGGCTCAGTTCAAATACGCGCTTGTTGGCAATTTCTTCGCGGCTGTAACGCAGCAGTCGCAGGGCATTGTCGTTGCACTCAACCAGCGTGCCGTGCAGGTCGAACAGCATGATCGCCTCGGGCGCATTCTCGACAATGGTGCGGTAGCGCGCCTCGGCCTGCAGGCGCTGGCTGATGTCCTCGACCAGCAGCAAGAACATGCGCACCCGCCCGGTGCTATGGCGTACTGCGCGCAGGCTGACGCGGGTGTGCACCAGGCTGTCGTCGGCGCGGCGGAAACGTTTTTCCAGTTCAAAACCTTCACGGCTGCCGCTGAGCACCTGATCGAGCAGCGGCTGCTCAACCAGCAGATCGTCTTCCAGCGACAGCTCTTCCCAGCTGCGGGCCAGTAGTTGTTCGCGGCTGAGCCCAAGAATGCTGCAGAGCTTGTGATTGACCTCCTCCCAGGCGAGATTCGGGCTGGTCAGGGCCATACCGATCAACGGCGCTTCGAAGAACAGACGCAGCCGTTCATCACGCTCGCGCAGCTGCTGTTCGGCGTACTTACGCGCACTGACGTCCTGCAGCGCGCCATACACCCGCACCAGCTCGGCACCGTCGCGCTCGGTAACGCCACGAATACGCAGCCAGCGCGTCTTGCCCTTGGCGGTGAGCAGGCGCACTTCGATGTCGAATTGCTCCAGCCCATCGATCAATTGTTGCAGCACCTGTTCGGCCAGCACCCGGCCGCTGGCATCCAGGTAACTCAGGGCACCGCTGAGGTCAGGAGTGCCGTTTTTCGGGTCCAGCTCGTAGATGCGAAAGCAGCCGGCGCTCCAGTCCATATCCTGTTCCGGCATGTTCAGCACCCAACCGCCGAGGTTGGCGATGTGCTCGGTCTGGCTGAACAGGTAACTCTGCTTGAGCAGCTCGTCACTCTGCGTGCGCACCTGGGTGGCCAGTTGCTCGCGGGCGGTCACATCACTCTGCAGGGCGACAAAATGGCTGATGCCCTGGTCATCGCGCATCGGCGCGAGGGTAAATTCATTCCAGAACTGCTGGCCGTCCTTGCGGTAGTTGCGCAGCACCACATCGCAGCCCATGCCGTCGCGCACTGCCTGCTGCAGGCGGCTCAAGCCCTGTTGCTGACGATCATCGCGCAGCAGGAAGTTCCAGTTGTTGCCCAGGGTTTCCTCGCGGCTGTAGCCGGTAATCTGCTCGAACGCCGGATTGCAGTAGATCAGCGGCAACGCTGGCTGGCGCGCATCGGCAATGATTACCCCCAGTGGGCTGGCCTCCAACGCCAGGTTGGCCAGGGCCAGTTGCTGCTGCATCTGCGCACTGCGCGCCAGCGCCTGACGCAGGTCACTTAGGCTGCGCCCCACCAGCAGTGTGGCGAGCATAAACAGCAGCACGCTGAAGTGCAGCTCCAGACGTTGCGGGTCGAGCCAGGCTTCGCTATTCACCAGACCGCGCAAAAGCGGCAGGATCAGCACCATCAACACGCTGAGCACCGCACCGCAGAGGCCGCCGGCAAAACCCCAGATCAGCGCCAGGCCCAGCATCATCACGCCAATCAGCGGCAGATTGAGGGTCAGCGGCAGCACCCCAAGCAACCACGGCATGCCGATTAACAGCAGCACCAGCAGCGGCAAGGGTGGTAACTGGCGCAGCGCCTCGGGTACTTGCTCGCAACCGCTGAGCACCGGCGCAGCCAGCCAGCCGCGACGACGCAACCAGGGCGTCAGATAAGCCAGTAGAGGGATGGCGATGGCCAGGGCGGTGAGGCTATCGGCCAGCCATAGAGTCATGCTGCCCGTGAGCAGCTCGTCCAGCGTTGCATGACCGGACAACCAGAGATTGCCCTGCACCCCCAGCGCCACGGGGATAACCGGCAACAACACGCCAAGCAGCATAAAACGCAGCAAATGACTGAGGTCAGGCAGGGCTGGATCAAACGGGCGCAACCGCAGCAACAGCCAGGCCAGCGCTACGCCGAGGGTTTCCGGCAGGGCATAGAGCGGGGCCCACTGCCACGCCAGGTCCCAGAGCGGGATCGACAACATGGCGTTGAAGTACACCGCCAGCAGCACGCGCGGCCCCCACCACAGGGCAAAGACCAGCGCCAGGGCAAACGGTGGATACCAGAGCGCCGCCCCATCGGCGAACTGGGTCGCCAGGGAAAGCCAGGTGGCCAGATGGAGCAATGGCAGCGGCAGCAACCAGGTCCATAGAGAGAGGCGGTGGGGAACTGCAGGCATGCTGACCTCATGTCATCGCACTGAGAAAGCATAGTTCAGCGCAACGAGGGCAACATGCCAGGGTTTTCTTACACCGCGTCGCGCGGCAACAGCAGCCCCAGAGGTAGACAAACCCGCGCTTCCAACCCACCGCCAGAGCGGTTGCGCAACTCGACACTGCCGCCATGCAGCGCGGCGATGCGCTTGACGATAGCCAGCCCGAGCCCGGCACCCTGGCCGCCACGGGCACGGTCGCCACGGATAAAGGGGTTAAAGATGCTGCCCAGCTCGGCCGGATCGATGCCCGCGCCGCGGTCCAGCACGCTCAGCACCACATAGGGGGCGCTGTGGTCGCCAGACAGGGAAACCGCCACTTCCACCGCATTACCGCCGTAGCGCAGAGCATTTTCGATCAGGTTAACCAGCAGCCGCTTGAGCGACACCCGGCGCAACGGGAAGGCTGGCACGGACTCCAGGCACATGCGCACGACTTCCTGCTTCTGGTTGTAGGGCGCAACCACTTCGCGGATCAGTTCGAGCAAGTCGAGCTGCTCCAGCGGCTCGTCGCGGCCATCGCGGATAAAGGCGAGGAACTGGTCGAGGATCGCATCCATGTCCTCGATGTCGCGCACCATGTCCTCGGTCAGTTCCGAATCGGTGTGCAGAAACTCCATGGACAGGCGCAGCCGAGTCAGCGGCGTGCGCAGATCATGCGAGACCCCGGCGAGCATCAGCTCGCGCTCGCGGGCGGCCTGTTCAACGTCTTCAGCCATTTGATTAAAGGCGCGGTACACCTCGGCCATCTCGCTCGGCGTATCGCCCACTGGCAGACGCACGCTGCGGCCCTTACCGATCTGCCGGGCGGCAAACACCAGGCGTTTGAGCGGCGCACTGAGCTGACGCACGAAAATCCACGCCGCCGCCGTCGACAACAGACCGATGGCAAGGAACCAGCCGAGCACACTCCAGATCCGCTGGCCACGCAACGGATGCGGATACAGCGGCACCCGCAGCCAGTCGTCGCCCAGCGCCGGCGCATGCACCCAAAGCGCCGGCGGGCTCTTGGCGCGCACCCGCACTTCGGTGTCCGGGCCCAGTTCGGTCTGCATTTGCCGGGCAAAAATCTCGCTATATGGCCAATGCTGCTCGGTGGTGGGCACCTCCTCATACGGCACGCGCTTGAGCCCGGCCGCTTCGGCGATGGTCGCGCGGTCTTCCGGGTCCGCCGCCCAATAGGCGCGCAGGGTCAGCGCGGCGCCGTGGCTGTACTGGCGGTCGACCAGCACGTCCTCGTTCATCATCAGATAAACCAGGGTCAGCGCCTTGGAGAACAGCACCACGATCAGCACCAGCCACAGCGTGCGGGCGAAGAAACTTTGCGGGAACCAGAGAGGGGTTTTCATGGATCATGACCGTAAGCGAGCAAGGAAACAGCGCCACTGCAAAAGCGGCCATACGCTCTGGCCAACTAGAGACAGTGCAAATCCTGCCGCGGAGCAGAAAATCAGGAGCGCCCAGCGATAAGGGTGGGCCCAAGAAGCAAAGGGATTGGCCAGCAGCGTTAAAAGTCCCGCGAAGATCAGCCAAGCCAACACAGCCAAGCCTATTCGTCTGGTAGGCCAGCGCAATGCAGCAGTGTTTTGCAGCAACGACAGGAAAACAAAAACATACAGTGCAAGGTGCACCGTAATACCCCAGCTGAACCCGCCACGTAGGGTTCGCCCACGCGCCGCCGCCATTGAGACAGCGGTTTCATGCAGATACACGAATAGCAGTACAGCCGCAGCGCTTAACAACAAAGTCTGCAAGCAGGCCGTGAGAAACACACGCCATGTCACTTATTACCATCCGGCACAAACACATAACCCACGCCCCAGACCGTCTGGATATAGCGCGGTTTGGACGGGTCCGGCTCGATCAGCCGGCGCAGGCGGGAAATCTGCACATCGATGGAGCGCTCCAGGGCATCCCACTCACGGCCACGGGCCAGGTTCATCAGTTTGTCGCGGGTCAGCGGCTCGCGGGCGTGCTGCACCAGTGCCTTGAGCACGGCGAACTCGCCGGTGGTGAGCATATGCACCTCATCGCCCTTCTTCAGTTCGCGGGTTGCCAGGCTCAGCTCATACTCGCCGAAACTCACGCTTTCGTCTTCGCTACCCGGCGCGCCCGGTACTACCGGTGTCTGGCGACGCAGCACGGCCTTGATCCGCGCCAACAGC
>JBIHZW010000215.1:0-6401 GCA_044240245.1 Pseudomonas sp.
CGTCGGGTTCCCTCGCTCCATCATTGCTCCAGGGGCCCGCCGCGAAGGGCCATCCCTGGCCCATCGCGGCTCTCGCGGCATCCATGCCGCTCAACCCCTTACGCAATGATTCCACTCGGCCTTCTGATGGGGCGTTTGGCGTCGTCTGGGCTATTGCGGCTTGATGGCGTAAAGCCAAACGATGGCCGGGTAGGAGAGCGCGCGCCAAGCCTAGGGCGGCCTCTAGCTCACCCAGCGGGCTTCACGTACCACCATGTAGAGAAATCCATTTTCACCGGGGGCTCTATAAGAGCCGATGGCGCCCAGGTGCTTGGCCATCACTGCCGTCATTTCCCAGCCGTCGACCGGGTCTGCCGACCAGGTGGCACAAGCCAGTTTCAGCAAGTTCAATGAGTCACCTAGCTCGCGGACTTCCCGAGACCTTGCCTTGACCAATTCCAGAAACGACTCATTCGCCCAGGCCCACATCCAAGAGTCGGAACTGCTCGAGAAGGTGCCTACGAAATCGACATCACACTCGACCGTCGGTGTGCCCTCATTCGAGAAAATAAGCTTGCCGGTTTCCTGATACCAATCCCAGCGGTTGTGCTCGCCAATCTTGTAGGTGGCCATAAAGCTGCTCTGCTGCTCTTGCAGATAGTTGAAGCTATCGGTGATCAGCGCATGCAGCGTGTCTTCATCTTGATGCCAATTCCGCTCACGGATATGGCAATAGCATTCAGCGCACACCAGGCGGATACCCGCAAATGTCTCGGCGCGATCATTCCATTCCCCCTCTTGTTCCAGCACGGCGTCACATTGGTCACACCATGCATCGGGGTAGAGATTGTCTGGGTGCTCCGGGTCGTAACCCACATTGAACCCCTGACCCCCACCGTCATTGAGATGGTGACAGAGGAACGTGGCTGCGCTGGTTCCATGCACGCCACATTCAACTTTCTGCTCTTCATCGCTCATAGCGTTTCCTTAAAAAGAAGTGGGGTAGATGCATCTTGGTAACCACATAGGGAAGAGGTTTCCCATCCTGATGGCTATCTGCCGTGACCAGGCTCCGGTCAGATTTCCAATGTTGGGCAAGGCTTATCTGGCTGGCGATGGCTGCTTCTCGCCCAAATGTCAGCACCAAGTTGAGTATTGAATGGTAACCCTTCAGATGGGTGCAACCCGCCGTGAGCCTCTGTGTTGTGGCATGTTTGACCCGCCTTACAGCTACAACTAAAGCCCTTTGCTGTGCTCCTTCTCAAATGGTTTAAACAAGGCGGTCCCTGAATCCCGTCAGGAGAGAAACCCGGATGCCGGGCGCGCTTTCTCTTTGGTTACTTTCTGCGCGAGTAAAGAGATACGGAGCGAAGCGCAGTAACAGCCGAAGGCTGGCCCGAAGGGTGAGCGCAGCGAATCAAGTGACTCGCCGTAAGGTCGAAACCCTTAATCCGCCTCACCGCTGCTGCGGCGTAATGCCTGCGGTCAACCAGCCGCCGATTTACCGCGATAGTCGCTTTCGCGCCGCAGCTGTGTCGTGGTGAGGCCAGCGCTGGCGCGGTCATCAGCCTTAACTATCCTCTACAAGCGCCGATAGAGCGTATTACTGGTTAGCTAGAAGGCGATGTCCCATGAATATCAAGTCCAAGCTGTTGGTGAGCTTTCTGGTTGCAACCCTGATTCCGGTTCTGGTGGTGGCGCTGCTGACGATTCGCAATGTCACGCAGCAGGCCAAAGAGAATTTCCTGGTAGCCAGCAGCCTGGATATGAAGCTGGTGAACAACAGCTTCGCCACCTTCTTTGATTCGGTGGGCTACACCGTTTCCGCCCTGGCGGAATATCCCGCGGTGAAGGATGCCGATAACGGCGAGCTGACCACCTACTTCGGTGAGGCGCGCAAGCCGGGCGAGGTGGCCACCGCCAATGGTGGGCGCGAGAAGCAGATCTTCGATTACTTCTCCAGCATCGGTAAGAACAACCCCACCTTCGGCTACGTGTATATGAGCGATACCAAGGGCGGCTATGTGGAGTGGCCGGGCACCGGGGATTATGGTGATTGGGACCCGCGCACGCGCGAGTGGTACCCGATTGGTCGAGACGCCAACTTCACTCTGGGCCGCCGCGACGGTTATTACTGGGAGCCGGATGATGCGGTGTATGTCTCGGTGCTCAAGGGCTTCAAGGACAACGCCGGGCAGTTTGCCGGGGTGGTGGCGGTGGATGTGTCGCTCAAGGCACTGACCGATATGGCGCAGAAGGTGCGCTTCGGCGAAACCGGCTTTCTGATGCTGGCGGAGGGCAGTGGCACCTTGCTGGTGGATGGCTTGAAGCCGGACAACAACTTCAAGAAGGTCAGCGAGCTGCCCGGCGAGCACTTTGCGATCATCGGCAAAACTGAGAACGGCCTGGTCGAGGTGGAGATCGACGGGGTGGCTTATATGGCCAACGTTTACACCTCGCCTGAGCTGGGCTGGAAGTTTGTCGGCTTCAAGCAGGCGGACGAGATTTACGCGAGCGCCCGCGAGCTGACCTGGATCACCCTGATTGTCTGCGTGGTGCTGGTGCTGGTATTCGGCGCGGCTGGGGTGGTTATTGCCAACCGTATCGTCAACCCGATCAATCTGGTGAAGGACGGGCTGCGCACCATCGCCCAGGGTGAGGGCGACCTGACCCGCCGGCTGGACCTGCTCAGCAAGGATGAAACCGGCGAGCTGGCCAAGTGGTTCAATCAGTTTATCGAGTCGATCCAGGGCATGATCAAGGTGATCAAGGAGAACGCCATCAGCATGGATGGGGTTTCCAGCGACACCAACAAGCGCACCACGGCGATGTCGGCCACGCTGCAGCGTCAGTTGAGTTCGGTGGAGCAGATTGTCACGGCGGTGACCGAGATGTCGTCGGCGGCCAATGAGGTAGCCAAGACCTGCGTGCAGACCGCCGATGTGTCGGAGCAGGGCCTGGTGGCCACGCGCAATGGCAAGGAGGTGATTGCCCGCAGCACCTCCGGGGTCAACAAGCTCGGCGCCAGCATCCAGAACTCCAGCAAGGTGATTCAGGAGCTGGAGAAGGAAACGGTCAATATCAACAACATCCTCTCGACCATTCAGCAGATCGCCGAGCAGACCAACCTGCTAGCTTTGAACGCCGCCATCGAAGCCGCCCGTGCGGGTGAGCAGGGGCGTGGTTTTGCGGTGGTGGCCGATGAGGTGCGCAGCCTGGCCAAGCGCACCCAGGACTCCACCGAGCAGGTCAACAATATCCTCAACCTGCTGGTCAATCGCATCAAGGAGGTGACGGTAAGCATGGACCAAAGCCTGGTCGAGTCCGGCAAGGCCATCGTGCTGTCCGATGAGGTCATGGCCGCCTTCGAAAGCATTGAAGGCAAGGTGCAGATGATCCGCGACATGACCATGCAGATCGCCACCGCGACCGAGGAGCAGCACCTGGTGACCGAGGAAATCAACCAGAACATCGTCGCCATCAACGACGCGGTAACGCAGATATCAGTGCAGGCAGCCGAGGTGGAAAGCTACGCCCAGGAGCAAAGCGGCCTGAGCAGTGAGCTGAAACAGCTGGTGGTGCGTTTTCGTACGGAGTAGGGCTGGCCGCGCTGCTTGAGCCCTATAAAAAGCCCCGCAATTGCGGGGCTTTTTGTTTACCAGCGATATCCATGTCCATGGCCGTGCCCGCCATGCCGACGGTGTTTGTGGCCATGCCAGCGTTTGTGGCGTGGCCGTTCCTGTACGTAATACACCGGGGCCGGTTGGTAATAGACCGGCTGGCGTTCGTAGTACACCCGTTGTGGCGGGTAATAGGCCGGTGGTGGCGGGTAGTACTCGCGCGGTGGCGGGGCGTAGACCTGTACGGGGCGGCTTTGGCTGACGATAACGCCGCCAATCACCGCGCCCACCACGGCTCCGGCAATCGCTGCGTCACGGTTGGAGGCCTGCGCTGGGGCCTGGGCAAACAGCACCAGGCTGGCCACCAGGCCGGTGATAAGGGGGATACGCGACAGCATGATCGAAACTCCTCTGCAAACCGGTCTTTCCCGGCTTGTAGTTTCGACACTGGGTGTTGCGCGGCATTGCAGGGTGGAATGTAAAGCCTGTGTAAAACAGGGCGTGGGCTGGAGAGGGAAATATTTGGCAGTATCGGCAGGCTGGCGGAGCAAAAAAATAATTCATTCCGTCGTCTTTGCTTCTTTACTTCAGCCTCAGGCCTGAAGCCGGAAGTGGAGAAGGTCCCTCTCAACCAAGGAGTCACTTATGCTGAGCCGCAAAGGATTTATGCTCGCCGCAGTCGCCGGTCTGTTGGCCTGTCACGCTCAAGCCGCAGATGTCACGGTCAAGCTGGGCAGCACGGAGCGCGTCACCCGTTTGTTTGCCTACCCCAACAACTGCAATGTGATCTGCTATCGCGACTGGACGCTGGAGCAGACCGCCGAGCACTACCTGCGTCAGAGCTTGCAGCGAGATGGTTACGCCACCGCCAAGGTCAGCGTGCACCGTGAGCAGCAAGACCTTTACGCCAAGTTCACCGAGGTGCCCGAAGGCTACGGTAAGCCACTCGAGCAAATGCTGAAGACCGGCGAGCTGGCTTACGCCGGCGCCAAACTGCTCAACAAGGACGGCAAGTGGCAATACAACTGGTCGTTGTTCCTGCCGCTGGGCATGGCACTCGATAACCGTAAGAGCGTTGAGTTGCTGCACTTCCCGCCGGATTACTCGCTGACCCAGGCGCAGGACTATCTGGAGTCGAGCACCACAAACCGCTGGGCTGACCTGCTGACCCAGAACGGCATCAGTGCGGCGCAGACACCAGCCTTCCAGACCATTATCGACATTGCACCCATTGCTGCACCCGCCAACGCCGGTAGCGCGCTTGAGGGGGTTTACAGCTATTTCAATGCCTACCAGACGCAGATGGTTATGCAGTTGACCGCCGGAGAAGGCGGCCAAACGCTGCCAATGGTGGCCTTTGGCAGCCCGGTGCGCAGCTGGGTTAAGCAGCAGTACGGGGTTTCTGTCGATGTACTCGGTCTGGCGCAGATCAGCCCTGCTGCTGGGCAGAAAGTTGCCGTGCTCGGCGCCAACCACCCCAGCTACATCTGGTATGCCGCTAACCCGGAAAACTATGACGGTGATCAGCAGAAAGCCGATGCTGCGGGCCTGAAAGTCATGGGGCAGGATCTCAGCGCCGCCTGCTGGCAGGCCCGCATGGGCGAACAACCCAATCAGGACGCGAGCCCGGTACTCAGCGCCTGCAGCGAGAAATGGCAGGTCACTGAAAAGCTGCAAACCTGCGAGCTGTTCTATACCTCGGTACGCAACCTGGCGCCCGAAGCGGCGCAGGCCAAGTGCACCCCAGCTAACAGCTAATTAACTCGGCCAAAGCCCAGCGTTTTGGGCTTTGGCCGCTCTCGGGTTATTAACGACGTTTAAGGAATAGCCGGTGTTGCAGTGCCAGCTGTAGCTTCTGGCGCGCCTGGTGCTACCGCTGGCGCCTGGTTTTGCGCGGCCAGATGAGCCTGTAGCTGGGCCATCTGATCGTTTTTCAATTGGATCAGGCGCTGCAGTTTGTCGAGTTGACTTTGCAGGTCGGCAATACGGCTTTTCAGCTCAGCGTTTTCACGATTGGTCGAATCGAGGCTTTCCTGGGTTACTGCCAACTGATCAAGCAGGGCCTTGTTGCCTGCGCTGCCTTTGTCACTGCCGGCACTCGCCTTGTCGCTGCCGTCCGCAACCAGTTTCAGATTGTCGCTGCGTTCAATTGTGGCCGGTACAGCGGCTGCGTTGTTGCGCTTGCTGGCATCCAGCTGACGGGTGCTGGCGGCCACGCTGCGGCCTTCACGCCAGGCTGCGGTCTGCTCGTTAACCTGAGCGATGGCTGCGCTTTGCGTGCGGCTGTTGATTTGTTGTGCATCGGGTAGGCGCAGCACTTGGCCGCTTTTCATGCGGTTGATGTTGTTATCGATAAAGGCCTGCGGATTCAGCTCCTGGATCGCCAGCATGGCCTGATGCACGCTGCCGCCAGCCCGCGCACGGTTGGCAATGTCCCAGAGATTGTCGTTGGCGGTGGTTTTGTACTCGTTGCCTTCCAGCGGTTTGGCCGCCGGAGCAGTGGAGGACGCTGGAGCCGCCGACTGAGCCGCAGCTGTTGCCGGGCGCGCTGCCGGTGGCTGGGCGCGTGACGCAGAAGACGCAGCGGTTACCGGCTGTTGTATTGCAACAGGGGTAACGCTTTGCGCGGTGTAGAGCGGCGGGTCCAGCAGCAGGGTGTATTCACGCTGCAAACGGCCATTTGGCCAGAGCACTTCCACCAGGAAGTTCAGGTAAGGCTCACGCATCGGCTTGCTGGAGGTCACCCGGATAACGCTTTTGCCATTGGGTTTGAGCACCGGGGTGAATTTCAGGTCAGTCAGG
>JBIHZW010000216.1:0-6396 GCA_044240245.1 Pseudomonas sp.
GGCCGAGGTTTTCCAGAATCGGCAGCACGTCCGACAGCGGCAGCGGCGTATCGGCGTGGTACAGCTTGCAGTGCAGCTGCTGCTCGCCCTGGGTCAGCGGCTGGTAGAAGCTCATGACCAGCTGACGCTCGCTGTTCAGGCTGAGCAGGTGCTGCATGTCCACCACCGCCGAGTGCGGGGCGAAACGCTCGCGGTAGCCGGCCGGGAAGCCGCCGGGGAACTCGCTGAGCACTTCAGTGCCCTGGGCTTCGCCGAGGCTTTCGACGATCAGGCTGGTGTAATCGTCCTTCCACGAACGACAGGCCTGGATCACTTCTTTTTCCAGGCGCAGCGGGTCGATCTGCACGCGGTTCTTCGGGTCGACCTTGAGGATGAACTGCACCCGCGCCAGTACCGATTCGGAGAAGAAGGTCCAGAACTCGCAATCGGTAGCCTGCAGGCGCTCCATCAGCACCTGCTGGATCTTCATGCGGGTTTCGGTGGAGTACACATCACGCGGCACATAGGCCAGGCAGTAGCAGAAACGGCCATACGGATCGCGGCGCAGGAACACGCGAATCTTATTGCGCTCCTGAATCTGCACGATCGCCATGGTGGTGTTGAACAGCTCATCCACCGGGGTCTGGAACAGGTCGTCACGCGGCAGCACTTCCAATACCTGAGCCAGCTCTTTGCCCAGGTGCGCGCTGCTGTCGAAACCGGAACGCTGCTTGATAACCGCCACCTTGCGGCGGATAAACGGAATGTTCCATACGCTCTCGGCATACACCGCCGAGGTGTACAGGCCCATAAAGCGGCATTCCTTGATCACCTTACCTTTGGCGTCCAGCTCGCGGATCGACACTAGGTCCGGGTAGGCCGGACGGTGCACGCGGCTTGGCACGGCGGCCTTGGCAAAGGACAGCAGTTGCGGCTCACGCAGGTAGGCCACGGCTTCCGGTTCGATATGCAGTTCATCAGCCTTGAGGCCAGTGCGCAGGCGTTTGGACATGCCCAGCAGGGACTTCTCGTCGTAGACCATGCTGCCGCCGCCGGCGCTGTCGGCGACGGTGAATTCTTCATAGCCGAGGAAGGTGAAGTGGTCGTCGAGCAACCAGCTCATGAATACCTTGATCTCTTCCAGCTCGGCGCCTTCGACCTTGAGCTTGGCTTTATCCAGCCAAGCCAACAGTTCCTTGGCCTTGGCTTTCATCGGCTGGAAGTCGGCGACGCTCAGGCGTACATCGCTGAATACTTCGTGCAGGTCTTTTTCCAGGGTTTTCAACTCGCCGACATTGGCGCAGCGGTCAATCTCCAGGAACATCAATGCTTCCTGCTGCACATCCTTACCCTGGGCACCCTTGGGCAGGATTTCCTGCAACTCGCCGCTCTTGTTGCGGCGCACGCTGAACACGCTGTTCTGCAGGGTATGGATGCTGTAACCGCGACGGTTCAGCTCCATGCGCACCGAGTCGACCAGGAACGGAATATCGCTGTGCAGAATTTCTACGGCAGTGTGGGTGGACTGCCAGCCATGTTTTTCATAATCGGGGTTGAATACACGCACTTCGGGCTTGGCCGGTTCAAAACGCTCCAGCACCCGCCAGGACGACAATGTGCAGCCGACCAGATCAGAGAGGCGACGCTGAGTCAGCTCCTCGAGGGCGATGATGCCGAAGAATTGCTCGGCGAACAGGGCTACTTGTGGCAGAGCCTGTTCACTGACGTGCTGCGCCAGCGCCGTTTGCAGGTGATGCTGAAAATCGGCTTTGCTGGCCGCCGTAAAGAACGCCATGGGTTTGCTCCGTTTGGCTTGATATTAGAGGAGGTGCCGCCGCGCGCTTCCAAGCAGGGGAGCTGCACCGCTAGTTTCAGGCAGTCTAGGCCATACTAGAAACTTGGCAGTACGCGCGACGACCAACAGGTCACGACTAGCTTAACGAGTGCGCACGAAGCCACACTTGCAGCCCTGCGACATATTCGTTCATCGGCTAGCTAAAGGGGGTTACACCCTGGACACACCATGAACACTTTGGGCAATCAACCGCCCACGGTAGAATGCCGCCGTGTTCCTAGGCGCCCCCGGCGAAAGGCCCCATGCATAAAGCACCTCGCTTACCCGCGGACAGACTCTACGCTCTCGACGTTCTCCGTGGCTTCGCAGCACTGTCAATAGTTCTCTGCCACTGGCAGTACTTCTTCTATATTGGTAAGGCCCCACAGGATTTCGACGGGGAGCACCAGCCTCTTTTCCAGTTTTTGTCACTTCTCTATACGAGGGGATCCCTGGCGGTTGAGTTGTTTTTCTGTATATCCGGCTTCGTATTTTTCTGGCTGTTCGCCCGCAAGATCGCGGATGATTCGCTGCCTCCGATGCGTTTCTTCATAGACCGGTTCAGCCGACTCTACCCCCTGCATGTTCTTAGTTTCATCCTAACTGCTGGACTTCAATTTCTCTATGCACGCAATTACAGCGCGTATTTCGTCTATCAGACCAACGATCTCTACCATGCGTTTTTGAATATCCTTCTGATCCCCGCCTGGGGATTTGAGACTGACTGGTCATTCAATGCACCTATTTGGTCAGTCTCAGTCGAGGTATTACTGTATGGAATTTTTTTCTTGGTTTGTCGTTGCGGCCGTAGCAGCCTGATACTAATTCCACTTCTGATAGGCCTAGGGCTGGGGGTAGCGCTGCACCCACACTACTTCAAACTGGGAAACGGAATTTTCACGTTCTTCTGTGGTGGAGTTGCCTATATCGCACTGGCAAGATTGATTGATATTTTCGGCGAAAAAAAGTCGCTAGTAATATCTGCTGCAGGGGCAGTCGTTGCATGGGTCTACGTATGGATCAACCCGACTTTGGACATCCTGATTATTAAAGGAATAATTTTCCCACTTTCAGTGGCGGCCTTGGCGGCGATAGGCCTGGTGTATCATGGTTTTCTAAAACCTTTCGCTGCCGTCGGCGACCTGAGTTATTCGGCCTACCTGTTGCATTTCCCACTGCAGATAGCCTTCGTCCTAGCAGTCGATAATATGGGCTATGAAAAAACTCTTTTTTATAGCCCGTGGATGCTAGGACTATTTATGTCTGTATTGATCCCGCTGAGCTTGTCCAGTTATTACTTGTTTGAAACACCAATTCAGCAGATGCTTCGCAACGCCTATTTAAAGCGCATTGCTAGAGGAAGCGTATAAGGCGACCCGCGATATCGTGAGGGCCAGGCGGCGAGCTTGCCAAGCCTTCCCGCACCAAAGGCCACGGACGTGATTGTTGCCTTGAGCGCTGCAAAGCACGGTGCCGTTCCGATGTTGAAAACTGGCTGATTGACCGTTACAACATTCGCGAAAGTAAGCGCCTGTATGAAGACGGCAAGCCGTTGCAGGTCGACTCGGCCGCCTACCTTGAAGACTGGAATCTGCTCACAGTCGAAGCCATGCAGAAGGCCTATCCGCTGTCCGATGGCAGTGGCCACGCAATGCTTCCTGCGCTTTTCATTTGCGACTCCGGCGGCAAGGCCGGTTTAACTGAGCGGGCATACGACTACTACCGCAAGATCAAGTGCACACGGCTTCATCAGCGGCTGATTTTGATCAACGGTGGCCCCAGCCATCTGTTCAACCGGGTGCCGCAACACAAGCGCCTTGCGCGCAGCCTGTTCGGTTAGCAACCTGTCGCCGCAGCTCTTCTCCAACGTGAACCTGAATGCCCTGGATCAGTATGTGAAGCACCGCCTGCGTTGCAAGCACTACGTCGACGACTCAGCGAGTACATCAACCGCAAGCCAGGCTGCACAGCAACCCTGCGCTTCGGCGAATACCACCGCATCGACTCAGTGAGCGCCAGCGGTGTGTTCACCCTATTCATCAGCGGGCCCAAGCAAGGCGCCTGGGGTTTCCTGGTCGATGGAGTGAAAGTGCCCTGGCACAAGTACCTGGGCCTTGATCAGGAGGCAGCATGATGGACGGCATGACCGACAGCGCCCAAGTGCGGCACATCAACGCCCAGTGCTTAGCCGCTGAGCCAGCGCCAAACCCCGACGACCAATGCACACGCTACCGCCACCGGGTCACCAACAAGAGCTATGTGCTTGTGCTGGAATTAGGAGGCACATGCGAGCTGGAAGGTATCGACCGCCGCTGCATCCACCTAACCCGCGACACCCTGGACAACAACGCGATATGGGAGCGCTTGCAATGAGCCGCAGCGTTTATGACGATGATTGCAATAGCTGGACCCTGATTTGTTGGCGCGGGGCTGTTAACTCAGCACTGAAGGGCAAGCGGCTCTGCGCGAGATCCAGCCCCTGGGCACCATGCCGGTGAAGGAGCTTGCAGCGGACTCCCTGATGTCGCCGGCGGGGCAGCTCTGCACACTTGGTGCTCTCGGTGTCGCCCGCAGGATGCCATCGGCTGACCTTGTACCAGACGATCCGGAAAGTGTTGCCGATAAATTCGGGAACCACCGCGATGGTGTTTGAAATCGTCTACGAAAACGACAAATGCGGACCATGGCCGCCATACTCGCAGACGGAGACTCCGGCGAATCGCTGGCTGCGCATACGCGCCTGGGTTGACCACCACATCCCGCTGGTGAGCCAGTGAACGCAGTGCACGCCCTCCCGCTATCCAGTCACGTCACGGCCACACCTGGCACCTGTGCAGTTTTGGCTACGAGTCGCCAGATGGCAGGTCAGGCAACTAATTCTACGCAACCTCCGACGACCACACAAAGCTTCTGCTCACCGAGCTGAAGGAAAGCGCTGTGCTTGTTGGGCAAGTAATGGGCCAGCGTCATGAGTATGAAAGCAGAAAAACAGACGCCCGATAACATCTTCGAGGCCAGGCTAGCCGAGCTGATCGGCAGTACGCCGAAGGCACTTGAGCGGCGCCGGCAACGCGGGCTGACTCCCGAGGAGGTATGGAAGTAGCTAGATGGCCGTATCATGTACAGCATTAAGAGATACGATGCATGGCTAGACAGCCCATGGAGTGTCCAACAAGCGTCGAGCCAGTCGGTGAAAAAATCAGGATCAGATTCATATGGGCAGGTTCTCGTTGATGCGAAACCCTCCCTTATCCGCAAACGCCAATGGGCATCCGCGCGCAGCAGCAGTCCGTGGTCAGGTAGACCAGCTCAAGGAGCTGGACCTGCTCACAGATAAGAAGTACGCCGAACTGTTCCCCCAGCTCCAGTTACGCCGTCGCATCAATGAAGCCCACCTTCACCGAATACGCCCAGCTCTGGGTCGACAGCCGCCAGATCGTCGAGAACATAAGCCGCAACTACTGCAGCATGCTCAACAACGCGTGGGGGGGGCCTCACCTGGGCACCAAGCGGATAGACCAGATCAGCGGCGCGACATGCGCAAGTAGTCGGTGCGGTGGCCTGGGCGTTCCCCTCCTACCGGAAGAGCTGCACCGTGCTTCTAGCCAGTATCTTCCGGTAGGCAATGGCTGACGGGCTCATCACCCAAAATCCAACAGCGTCAATGCCAAGGGCGAAGGTGCACAAGCGGGCAGTGGACCTGTTCACGCGGGAAGAGGGAGACAAGATCATCGAATGGTTCTATGTGAACCTGCATAGGCCGCTACAGATCTATGCTGCCTAATTCGAGCTGGCGTTCTACAGGGCTGCGCCCATGCAAGCAACTGGCGCTGAAGCGGAACGAGGTCAAGGAAAAGGCAAAGTGGATTCAAATTTGCAGGCAGGTGTCTGGCGGCAAGACCAAGGAACGCATCAAGACCAAGCACACGCGGGATGTGCTGCTTAATGGCAGAGCGCTGCACGCCATTGAGGTGGCGAAGCGCTGCATGATAGGGAATACGTGTTCGCTCCTGTCGACGACAGTGGGCCGTACATCAGATCCAAGAACACACCGAAACATTACTTCAGGGCGGCCCTGGCTGCGTTGGAAATTCGAGCACGGCGTCAGTACGTGCCACGCGCACTTATGCGACCATGTGCCTCATCTCTGCCTTTAGTGCTGGGCAGCTCGGGCACAGTGTGCAGATGCTTCTCACGACCTACGCTAAGTGGCTCAGCTCGGCATCTGACTGGGCTGAGCTGGATAAGCTATGAGGCGAATTGGTACAGGAATGGTATTTAGCAAATGACAGATGACGTGAAAAGTCCCGGCCATCGGGGCGCATTACTTGAGCTGCGACATTTTCTTTCAAGTCAGATCCTCGGCCAGGAAAAACTTATCGAAAGGCTGCTGATTGCCTTGCTCGCTGATGGCCACATGCTGGTCGAAGGCGCTCCCGGTCTGGCCAAGACCAAGGCGATCAAGGAGCTGGCCGAAGGTATCGAGGCCGAGTTCCACCGTATTCAGTTCACCCCTGACCTGCTCCCGGCGGATATCACCGGCACCGAGATCTATCGCCCGGAAACCGGCAGCTTCGTGTTCC
>JBIHZW010000217.1:0-6372 GCA_044240245.1 Pseudomonas sp.
ATCATCGCCGGCTTCCCGGCGGCCTTTATCGGCATCTTCTTTACCGGTTCCTTGCTGATCGAGGTGATCTTCTCCCTCGACGGCCTGGGCCTGATGAGCTTCGAGGCCGCGATCAACCGCGATTACCCGGTGGTGTTCGGCACCCTGTTTATCTTCACGTTGCTGGGCCTGGTGGTGAAATTGATCGGCGACATTACCTACACCCTGGTCGATCCGCGTATCGACTTCGAAAGCCGGGAGGGTTGAGATGAAACTTTCCCCAATCAATCAACGCCGCTTCCAGCTGTTCAAGGCACATAAACGCGGCTGGTGGTCGCTGTGGATCTTCCTCGCGCTGTTCTTCGTCACCCTCGGCGCCGAGCTGATCGCCAACGACAAGCCACTGGTGGTGAGTTACGACAGCGAACTGTATTTCCCGGTATTCAAGCGCTACCCGGAAACCACCTTCGGCGGCGAATTCCCGCTGCAGGCCAACTACAAAAGCCCCTACATCCAGGAGCTGATCAAGGAAAAGGACGGCTGGATGATCTGGCCGCCGATCCGCTACAGCTACTCCAGCATCAATTACGACCTGCAGGTGCCCGCCCCGGCGCCGCCCTCGGCGGAGAACCTGCTGGGCACCGATGACCAAGGCCGCGATGTATTAGCGCGAGTTATCTACGGCTTCCGCATTTCCGTGCTGTTTGCCCTGATTCTGACCTTGGCCAGTTCGGTAATCGGCGTATTTGCCGGCGCCCTGCAGGGCTTCTATGGCGGCTGGGTCGACTTGGCTGGACAACGCTTTCTGGAAATCTGGTCCGGCCTGCCGGTGCTCTACCTGCTGATCATCCTTGCCAGCTTCGTACAGCCGAACTTCTGGTGGCTGCTGGGCATCATGCTGCTGTTCTCCTGGATGAGTCTGGTGGATGTGGTGCGCGCCGAGTTCCTCCGTGGGCGCAACCTGGAATACGTGCGCGCCGCCCGCGCCCTGGGCATGCAGAACGGTTCGATCATGTTCCGTCACATCCTGCCCAACGCGATGATTTCCACCATGACCTTTATGCCGTTCATCCTCACCGGCGCGATCGGCACCCTCACCGCGCTGGATTTCCTCGGCTTCGGCCTGCCGCCTGGCGCACCGTCACTCGGCGAGCTGGTGGCCCAGGGCAAATCCAATCTGCAGGCGCCATGGCTCGGTATCAGCGCCTTTGCCGTGCTCGCCCTGATGCTCAGCCTGCTGGTGTTTATCGGCGAAGCGGCACGCGATGCCTTCGATCCGAGGAAATGACATGACCGACTCCAACACCCTCATCGAAGTCCGCGACCTGGCTGTCGAATTCGTCACCGGCAGCCTGAAACAGCGTGTGCTGGAAGGCGTCAGCTTCGACATCAAGCGCGGTGAAACCCTGGCCCTGGTGGGCGAAAGCGGCTCGGGCAAATCGGTCACCGCGCACTCAATCCTGCGTCTACTGCCCTACCCCCTGGCCCAGCATCCCAGCGGCAGCATTCACTACGCCGGGCAAGACCTGCTCAAACTGAACGAGAACAAGCTGCGCGGTATTCGCGGTAACCGCATCGCCATGGTTTTCCAAGAGCCCATGACCTCGCTCAACCCGCTTCACAGCATCGAAAAACAGATCAACGAGGTGCTGGCCCTGCACAAAGGCCTGCGTGGCAAGGCAGCCACCGCACGTACCCTGGAGTTGCTGGAACTGGTCGGTATTCCTGAACCGCACAAGCGCCTCAAGGCCTACCCACATGAGCTCTCTGGTGGCCAACGCCAGCGCGTAGTGATCGCCATGGCCCTGGCCAACGAGCCGGAACTGCTGATCGCCGACGAGCCCACCACCGCGCTGGACGTCACCGTGCAGCTGAAGATCCTCGAGCTGCTCAAGGACCTGCAGGCGCGTCTGGGCATGGCGATTCTACTGATCAGCCACGACCTCAACCTGGTGCGACGGATTGCCCACCGCGTGTGCGTGATGCAGCGCGGGCATATCGTCGAACAGGCGGCCTGCGAAACCCTGTTTAAAGACCCACAACACCCCTACACCCGCGAGCTGCTGGGCGCCGAACCCACTGGCGGCCCGGTCGATCAGCCGCCTGGCAAAACCATGCTGGAAATCGACAACCTGCGCGTCTGGTTCCCGATCAAGAAGGGCCTGCTGCGCCGCACGGTCGACCATGTAAAAGCCGTGGACGGCATCAACTTCAGCCTGCCGCAGGGTCATACCCTGGGCATCGTCGGTGAAAGTGGCTCGGGTAAATCTACCTTGGGTCTGGCGATCCTGCGCCTGCTCGGCAGCCAGGGCGGCATCCGCTTCCAGGGCCAGGCGATCGATAGCCTGTCGCAAGAGGATGTACGCCCGCTGCGCCGGCAGATGCAGGTGGTGTTTCAGGACCCCTTCGGCAGCCTCAGCCCGCGCATGTGCGTTGGCCAGATTGTCGGCGAGGGTTTGCAGATCCACCGTATGGGCAGCGAAGCCGAGCAGGAACAGGCGATTATCGCTGCTCTGGTGGAAGTGGGCCTGGACCCAGAAACCCGCCACCGTTATCCCCACGAGTTCTCCGGTGGCCAGCGCCAACGCATCGCCATCGCCCGCGCCCTGGTGCTCAAACCCGCACTGATCCTTCTGGATGAGCCGACCTCGGCCCTCGACCGCACCGTGCAGCGCCAGGTGGTCGAGCTGCTACGCTCGCTGCAGGCCAAATACAACCTGACCTACCTGTTTATCAGCCACGACCTGGCGGTAGTCAGGGCCTTGAGTCACCAGGTGATGGTGGTCAAACAGGGCAAAGTGGTCGAGCAAGGCCCGGCGGCACGTGTCTTTGCCGCGCCACAGGACATCTATACACAGCAGTTGCTGGAAGCGGCCTTTATGGTCCCAGCTGACTAATTCCCTGCAGACAGGAAGAGGAACGACACAAATGGGTTTTCTAAGCGGCAAGCGCGTACTGATCGTTGGCGTCGCCAGCAAACTGTCCATCGCCTCCGGCATCGCGGCAGCCATGCACCGTGAAGGCGCCGAACTGGCCTTCACCTACCAGAACGAAAAGCTCAAAGGCCGCGTCGAAGGCTTTGCCGCTGATTGGGGCTCAGGTCCTGAGCTGTGCTTCCCTTGCGATGTGGCCAACGATGAGGAAATCGCCTCGGTATTCGAAGCCCTGAGCAAGAAGTGGGACGGCCTGGATTGCATCGTTCACTCCGTTGGCTTCGCCCCGGGCGACCAGTTGGATGGTGACTTCACCGACGTCACCACCCGCGAAGGCTTCCGCATCGCTCACGACATCAGCGCCTATAGCTTCGTCGCCCTGGCCAAAGCCGGCCGCGAAATGATGAAAGGCCGCAATGGCAGCCTGCTGACCCTGTCCTACCTGGGCGCCGAGCGCACCATGCCCAACTACAACGTCATGGGCATGGCCAAGGCCAGCCTGGAAGCCGGGGTGCGTTACCTGGCCGGCAGCCTCGGCCCAGAAGGCACCCGCGTCAATGCCATCTCCGCTGGCCCGATCCGCACCCTGGCGGCCTCCGGGATCAAGAGCTTCCGCAAGATGCTCGCCGCCAACGAGAAGCAGACCCCACTGCGCCGCAACGTGACCATCGATGAAGTCGGCAACGCCGGCGCCTTCCTCTGCTCGGACCTGGCCTCGGGCGTCAGCGGCGAGATCATGTACGTCGACGGCGGCTTCAACACCACCGCCATGGGCGCCATGGAAGAGTAAGCAGCTAAATCGCAGCAATAAAAAAGGCCGCTTAATTAAGCGGCCTTTTTGTTTGTCAGTGATATCGATCAGAAGCGCTCGATATCCGCTGTCTCTTCCAGCTGCTTGCGAAACGCTTCGAAGTCCTGCTGACCTACGCGTGAGGCAAGGAAGCGGCTGTACATGGCCTTATCCTCATCCGACAGCACTTGCTGCGGCTGGCTCACGCCATTGAGACGGATGATCATAAAATCACCGTTGCTCAGGCTGAGGCCGGCGAAGGTCGGCTTGTCGGCCGCTTCAGGCTTGGGCATGCGGAACAACGCCTGCAGTACCACCGGCTCAACGCCTTCCTGGCTGCGAGTGGCCGCTTCGACCACATTCCAGCCTTGTGCAGCATCGGCCTGGGTAACCGGCGTCTGACCGTCACGCAGAGCAGCCAGCTGCTCCTCACCCTTGGCTTTCACGGCTTCGCTTGCGCGAACCTTGGTCAGCTGGGCACGGATGCTATCGGCGACCTGCTCAAGCGGCAGCTGCTCAGGTTTGTTGTGCTCTTTAACGCGCACCACTACCACAGTGTTCGGGTCGAGCTCGATCACACTGCTGTTGCTGCCATCTTCCAGCACTTCATCGCTGAATGCCGCCTGAATTACCTGACGATTAGCCGTCAGACCTTCAATGCCGCCCTGACGACCGAACGCCTCAGTGGTCTTGACCTCCAGGCCCAGTTCCTGAGCTGGCTGAGCCAGGTCAGACGCTTCAAACGCGGCATCTTCAAGGTCTTTAGAAACTTCGACAAAACGCTGCTCAACCTGACGCGCCTTGAGGTCGCGCTGCAGTTTCTCTTCCAGGCTGGCGAAGCTCGGCACTTCCGGCGCCTGAACGCCCAACAGCTTGATCAGATGCCAGCCGAACTCGCTGCGTACGGGAGCCGATACAGCATTCTCGTCCAGCGCATACAGCGCTTCTTCAAAGGCTGGGTCATATACACCAGGACCGGCAAAGCCCAGATCACCGCCCTCACCTGCCGAACCCGAGTCATCGGAGACTTCTTTGGCTAGCGCGGCGAAATCTTCGCCCTGCTCCAGGCGCTTCTGCACCGCAACCAGTTTGGCCTGGGCTTGTTCGTCATTCAGCTTATCGTTGACCTCAACCAGAATGTGCGCGGCGCGGCGCTGTTCGGCGAGGTTGGCGATTTCACTCTGATAGGCGCTTTGCAGCTCCTCATCAGTGACTTCAACCTGATCGAAGAAGGCATCCTTCTTCAATTCGACGTATTCCAGCACAACCTGCTCAGGGCTCATGAACTCGCTGGCCTGAGCGTCGTAGTACGCCTTGATGTCGTCATCGCTGAGCGTGACTGCATCCAGATCAGCTTTGAGGGTCAGAGTGGCGAAGTCGCGGGTCTGCTTTTCCAAGGCGGCAAAAGCTTGCACCTGGGCATCAGTCACAAAACCGCTGTTGGCCAGGCCTGCGCGCAACTGACCGATGAGCATTTCCTGCTCAAGCATCTGGCGGAACTGCAAGCGGCTGTAACCCAGCTGACGGATAACCTGATCGAAACGCTCAGCGTTGAACTGACCATCAACAAGAAACTCAGGTGTTTTCAGGATCAGCTGATCCAGCGCCTGTTGCGAAAAGGCGAACTTGGCGTCTTTGGCGCTATCGAGCAGCAAAGTGCGCTCTACCAGGCCATTCAGGGCGGCTTCACGCAGCAGCTTCTCGTCCAGCAGGGAGGCATCGAAATCGCGCCCCAACTGTTGCAGCAACTGACGACGCTGCATCTCGACAGCCTGGCTGAGCTCGGCAGAAGTGATCTTCTCGCCATTCACTTCAGCGGCATTCTGGCTATTACTGGTGCTGGTAAAAATGGCATCCACACCCGTCAGCGCAAGCAGCGCGACAATGATGCCGATGATGGTTTTGGCAATCCAACCCTGTGAATTGTCCCTGATGTTTTGCAGCATGCGTCCCCCAGAACGACTGTACAAATAAAGCAGTCGCGCAGTGTGGGTAAAATCCGGATAGAAGAAAGGCGCATCAGTGGATGCGCCTTCTCGTAACTGGCGAAGCGGATCGAACTCAAGCAACTGATTCGTCGTGTTCAGCAAGTTATGCCTGACTGAACATCCCGCCCCGCGTCAGATCAGCCATTCAACTGATCTGCTGGGCAAAACCGAAAGAGGCTTAGTTGACAGCGTCTTTCAGAGCTTTACCGGCTTTGAAGCCTGGAATCTTGGCAGCAGCGATGCTGATCGGGTTACCAGTTTGTGGGTTACGGCCAGTGCGAGCAGCACGCTCTTTAACAGCGAAAGTGCCGAAGCCAACCAGTACTACGGAGTCACCAGCCTTCAGAGCGCCAGTAACGGATTCAATTACTGCGTCCAGCGCACGGCCGGCAACAGCTTTTGGGATATCAGCAGATGCAGCGATGGCATCGATCAGTTCCGACTTGTTCACTCTTAAGTCCCCTTAATTTCTGTTGAGTTTATTTCTTGCTTTTAAATGTAAGCGAAGCTGGTGCGGAGAGCCTGCCGACACGATAAGAGCCGCTTTATAACAAGGGCTCTAAAAATGTGTCAAGAAACCCCTCCGGCTAATGCGTGCTAATTCGCTCCTTGGAATCAGTCTCGCGTTTTTCATCCTTTGCAACCATGGGAGCCGCATCAGGCAAGGGCTCCGGGGCGTATT
>JBIHZW010000030.1:0-20173 GCA_044240245.1 Pseudomonas sp.
GCCCCATGACCAGATCCAGCAGCTCGTGAGGTTGCTGGGCAATTGCATGTGCGCTCATGTCTTCGGCGAGATTGTGCTGAATCTGCTCAAGTTTGCCGTCAAG
The DNA here is from genome assembly GCA_044240245.1 of Pseudomonas sp. Taxonomy (GTDB): domain Bacteria; phylum Pseudomonadota; class Gammaproteobacteria; order Pseudomonadales; family Pseudomonadaceae; genus Aquipseudomonas. The sequence goes on from JBIHZW010000030.1 coordinate 104, forward strand.
ACTCTGCTTGGCCAACGAGTCCAGCTCATGGGTAAGCGCGAAGTAGGCGAGTGCTGCTAGCAGAACAACCAGTGCCGCCCCCATCACGCTGACCGACAGGCCAAGGCGCATGGATAGACTGGTCGGCTTCATGCACGTTCCTCAAGCACGTACCCGACACCCCTGAGGGTGTGAATCAGCTTGTTATCGAACGGGTCATCAATTTTGGCGCGTAGTCTGCGGATGGAGACTTCGACGACGTTGGTGTCGCAGTCAAAATTCATATCCCAGACCAGCGAAATGATCTGGGTGCGCGATAGCACTTCCCCAGAGCGGCGCATCAGTAGGTGCAGCAACGCAAACTCTTTAGTGGTCAGGTCGATGCGCTGCTCACCACGGAACGCGCGGTGCCTCGCCGGATCAAGCTCAAGGTCGGCTACCCGCAGCACTTCCGGTACTGGAATTTGCTCGCTTCGCCGTAGCAACGTACGAATTCGCGCAAGTAACTCAGGGAACTCGAACGGTTTGACTAAATAATCATCCGCCCCCAAATCCAGGCCTTTAATTTTATCCACTAAGCGCCCGCGTGCAGTCAGCATTATCACGCGAGTACTGCTGTTACTGCGTATATGCTCAAGCACGCCCCAACCATCAATTCCAGGCAGGTTTACATCAAGCACTACCAAGTCGTAAGTGTGCTGCCTAACAAGGTGGAGACCGTCCACGCCAGTGGCGGCCTTATCAACTACATAGCCACTTTCGCTTAAACCTTGGTGTAAGTATTCGGCAGTCTTGGGCTCGTCCTCGACAATAAGGATTCGCATAAAAATTCACCTTAAAATATGCGGCCAGTATTTTTAGATATTTTTTTGTTATGGCTGCGGAGTGGTTTTAATTCTTTCATCGGCGGTCACGGATATGACCTACGGCTTTTCAGGTTGCTCCAAGGCTAAAGCCTGAAGCGGCTTTAGGGTCAAGCTGTAATGCCTATTTCGCATGGCTCAAAGGGGTTAAGCGACAACATGTCGCAGTACTTGTCCTTATCCAAAACACCCAACTTTTGACTGGCAGGGCTGCCCGGGGGCGCTACCCGCGAGGCAACCGCTATTTAACTGTGTTTGTTTCTAGTTGTTGCTGGGCGCTAAATTGCCTGCTCTCTTGAGCGCTGCCAATACTAATACAGGCCTACTTGGAAAAGTGCTGGATAACGTATTTGTAATTTTCCAGTCACCTTGCTGATAGGCATGGAGCACTACATTCTGCCGGGAATTGGCTTTCTACTTATTTTCCCAAGCGATAATCCTCGATATCCCTCGGGATTAATAAATATAAAGGCCTTCATTATATTCCAGCAGAGCTAGTTCTGTGGAGGACTTTAAGTGCATGTAAAAACAATGGCCGGACATGGAGTTGGAATAGGTAAATTCTGTGTATTTTCAGGGCTACTGGCTGCATTGTTAATTGCTCCAGTTCCAACAACTGCTGCCGAATCAACAAGGCAGTCAATAACGATTGATGAGGCGTTTGCGCAAGCGCTCACTGAGAACCAGGAGTTCGCTGCAGCACAATGGAATACAGGTATTGCCGAAGGTGCTCGTACTCAAGCTGGGCTGATCCCGAATCCTGAGTTGTCCTGGAGCGTTGAGGACACGCGCAGTGAGTCGCGCGTTACCAGCATTCAGGTATCTCAGCCAATTGAGCTGGGCGGCAAGCGTAGCGCGCGTATTGATGTGTCTGAGCGTGATCAGGACGCGGTGGCGATTGATCTGGAGCGTAAGAAAAACATCTTGCGCGCTGAGGTCATCCAGGCCTTTTACTCAGCTCTGCGTGCCCAGGAAGGACTGCAGCTTTCCACACAGTCGTTAGACCTTGCCCGTCGCGGACTTCAGGTGGTCGAAGGGCGCGTAAAGGCCGGCAAGGCTTCGCCAATCGAAATTTCGCGTGCTCAGGTGCAGCTTTCGGAAATTCAACTGGAGCTGAATCGCGCACGCCTCAATCAAAGCAATGCCTACAAGCAACTGGCGCTCATAACGGGTGCCAAGACACCGAACTTCGCGCATGTCGAGGGTGATCTTGAGCGCCTGCCGTACCTGCCGTCGCAGGCTGAGATGCTTGCACGCATAACAGATACAGCGGACCTACGGCTGGCCAACACGCAAATCCAGCGTGCCGAGTCTTCCTTGGAACTCGAAAAGTCGCAGCGCATTCCAGACCTCACCGTCAGCGTTGGCAGCCAGTACGACGAAGGGCTTGGCGAGCGCGTCAATTTGCTCGGCTTGTCGATGCCTATTCCGTTGTTCAACCGCAACCAAGGCAATGTGCTGGCCGCTGCTCAAGGAGCTGACCAAGCGCGGGATTTGCGCAATGCCGCAGAGCTCCGCCTGCGCGCGGAAGCCCAGCAGGCATTTGAGCAGTGGGAAAGCGCTAGAAGTGAAGTCGACTCGATCAGCGGCACACTGCTGCCGACCGCGCAGCAAGCAGTAGAGGGCGCAGTACGTGGATTCGAGATGGGCAAGTTTGCCTTTATCGATGTACTCGATGCTCAGCGCACCCTCGTAAGCATGCGCTCCCAATACCTGAATACCCTGGATGAAGCTATTTCGGCCTGGGTGAGCTTGGAGAAGATTTACGGCTCCCAACTCAACATCGAATTCAAAAAATAAGCATCTCTCACACCTACATAACGCCTTAGATGGTCGCGTCATGCGACATGAAGCCTCGCCTGCTTTCCTGGCGGCTGCATGTTTATTGAGCGCGTTTAGTCGCCGCCTGGGCATGAGTCAAATTCAATACTTTTGATAATTTGGAGTTACCAATGGCATCAACAACTCCCAGAAAGCAGTGGCTGATGATTGTGGCTGTTGTCGTCATCGGTTTAGCCGTGGCGGGTCTGATTCTAAGTGGTAGCCCTGGTAAGTCCGGGGAGGAAGGCCATGGCCATGATGAGAGTCATGAGGATGTATCGGCTCACGCAGATCCCGAGCACCACGGGGAGGCTTCGGCCGACGAGCATGAAGAGGCCGATGAGCATGCAGATAAAGAGCACCATGAAACTGTAGAACCCACCAAGGGCGAGCATGGCGGCAAGCTTTTCACCGAGGGTGATTATGCACTTGAAGTGACGATTTTTGAGGAGGGCGTAGAGCCTCAGTTCAGGCTCTATACCTACCTGGACGGTAAGCTTTTAAATCCTACTGAAAGCACGGTACAGGTGACCTTGTTGCGTCTTGGCCAACCTGCGCAAATCATCAATTTCAGCAAAGAGAATGACTACCTACGTGGCGATGCCGCGGTTGTAGAGCCGCATTCATTCCAGGTTTCCATCAGCGCCAAGCACAGTGGCAAGAGCTATTCGTTCGGTTACGAGCAGGTTGAGGGCCGCGTGACGATGACGGATGCGCAGCTTGAGCAGGGTGGCGTCACGCTCGCCACTGCTGGTCCAGCGAAAATCGCCTCCACGCTGCAAGTGCTCGGCGAGGTTCGTTACAACGGTGACCGCACGGTTCAGGTGACCCCGCAACTTGCCGGGCGCGTCGACTCGGTGGCGGTTAGTGCTGGCGATACGGTCAGCAAGGGTCAGGTATTGGCCAAAATCTCCAGCCAGGCGCTGGCCGAACTGCGTGGCGAGCTAATGGCCGCCCAGCAACGCTCTGCGCTTGCCCGCACGACCTATGCACGTGAAAAGCAATTGTGGGAAGAGAAGATTTCCGCCGAGCAGGACTTCCTGCAGGCGCAAGTTGCCATGCAGGAAGCTGCTATCGCAGTGCAGCGCGTCCAGCAACAAATCGCTTCGCTGGGCGGTGCCCCGGCCAAAGGCCAGAATCTCACCGAATTCGAGATTCGTGCCCCTATCGATGGCGTGATAACCAGCAAAAGCATCTCTGTTGGTGAAGTACTCAAAGAGGACTCCGCAGTCTTTACCGTCTCGGATTTGTCGACCGTATGGGTGGACTCAACCGTCGCGGCGAAAGACTTGGGCGTAATCGCCGAAGGGCAAAACGTTGTCGTGAGCTCCAGCGCATTCGCCGCCACGGCTAAGGGCTCCATTTCCTATGTCAGCGCTCTGGTTGGGGCGCAAACCCGCTCGGCGACTGCTCGCATCGTGCTAGCCAACCCAGATCGGATATGGCGGCCTGGTTTGCCAGTGACGGTCGAGGTGATTGCCGAGGAGAACGACGTTCCCGTTGCAGTAGCGGTCGAAGCGATCCAGACCGTTCGCGATTGGCAGGTAGTGTTCGGCCGCTTCGATAACCAGCTAGAAGCTCGGCCTCTTGAGCTGGGCAAATCCGACGGCCACTTCGTCGAGGTTATCTCGGGTCTGAAGGCGGGCGCTCGATACGCGCTGAAGAACAGCTTCCTGATCAAAGCTGAGCTTGGCAAAGCCGGCGCGAGCCATGACCACTAATTCGGAGTCGAGCTATGAAACAAGTTACAGCTATTTTTCGTCCGATCCGGCTTGAAGCCGTCGAGCAAGCGCTGCACGCACTGCCGCATCTACCAGGATTCACCATCCTGCCAGCCCATGGTCATCCGCGTGGTCACGGCAAGGATCATGGATATATCGCAGACGAATGGAATCCAGACGCCCATCAGCATCTCGTGCTGCTGGCGTTCTGCTCCGATGAGGTTGCCGATGAGATCGTCCATGCCATCGAGAAGGCCGCCCACACAGGTGTTCCCGGTGATGGAATCGTCGCCGTGGCCCCTTTGACCGACGCATTGCGCATCCGTACTGGAGAGCGCGGTGATGCTGCGCTTTAGGGGAAATTGACATGTACGAACGATTAATTCGCTTCGCCATCGACCAGCGCTGGCTAGTCTTGCTGGCTGTGCTCGGCATGGCGGCGTTGGGTGTTTACAGCTACCAGAAGTTGCCGATTGATGCGGTTCCCGACATCACCAACGTGCAGGTGCAGATCAATACCGAGGCAAAGGGCTACTCGCCACTGGAAACTGAGCAACGCGTGACCTTTCCGATTGAATCGGTAATGGCTGGGCTGCCCAACTTACAGGAAACGCGTTCAATCTCACGCTACGGGTTGTCGCAGGTCACCGTCATTTTCGAAGACGGCACAGACATCTACTTCGCTCGTCAGTTGGTGAATGAGCGGATACAGGAAGCGCGTAGCAATCTACCCAGTGATCTGTCGCCGAGCATGGGGCCAATCGCTTCTGGTCTGGGCGAGATCTACATGTGGACCATCGAGGCGCAAGACGGTGCGAAGAAGCCGGATGGCAGCGCCTATACTCCGATGGATTTGCGTGAGATTCAGGACTGGATCGTCAAGCCGCAACTGCGAACCGTCAAAGGTGTTACCGAGATCAACACCATTGGCGGTTATGCCAAGGAGTTCCAGGTTTCACCCAAGCCGGAGCGCCTGGTCGCACATGGCCTCAGCCTGCAGGACATTGTGGTTGCGTTGGAGAGCAATAATGCCAACGTTGGTGCGGGCTACATCGAACGCAGCGGCGAGCAGTACCTGATCCGCGCTCCGGGACAAGTCGGCAATATCGCTGACATCGCCAACATCATCATCAAGAACACCGATGGTGTTCCTGTGCGCATCGGTGATGTGGCCGAGGTTGGCCTGGGTAAGGAGCTGCGCACCGGGGCCGCTACTGAGAACGGCCAGGAGGTGGTGCTCGGCACTGCCTTTATGTTGATTGGTGAGAACAGCCGCTATGTATCGCAGGCTGTCGACCAGCGCATAAAGGAGATCAATCGCAACCTGCCGAAAGGAGTCATAGCGAAGACGGTCTATGACCGCACTGTATTGGTCGATAAGGCCATCAATACGGTGAAGAAGAATCTGATCGAAGGCGCTCTGCTGGTTATCGCTATCCTGTTCCTGTTCCTGGGTAACATTCGGGCGGCCCTCATCACCGCAATGGTGATTCCGCTGTCGATGCTGTTCACCTTTACGGGCATGGTCAGCAACAAGGTCAGCGCGAACCTGATGAGCCTTGGCGCACTCGATTTCGGCATCATCATCGATGGTGCCGTGGTGATCGTAGAGAACTGCGTGCGTCGTTTGGCTCACGCCCAGGCCGCAGCAGGCCGAACGTTGACCCGTAATGAGCGCTTCCATGAGGTGTTCGCGGCGTCGAAGGAGGCGCGTCGTCCACTGCTGTTCGGCCAACTGATCATTATGGTGGTGTACCTGCCGATATTTGCGCTCACCGGCGTGGAAGGCAAGATGTTCCACCCAATGGCGTTCACCGTGGTGACAGCCCTGTTCGGAGCCATGATCCTCTCGGTGACATTCGTCCCGGCAGCTGTTGCACTGTTCCTCAATGGCAACGTCAGTGAAAAAGAAAATCGGCTAATGGCCTGGGTCAAGCAAGGCTACGCGCCGTTGCTAGATTGGGTCATGGTCAGCAAGCCGTTAGTGCTGACCATTGCGACAGTCATCATGGTGCTTTCTGGTTTAGCTGCTTCGCGGATGGGCAGTGAGTTCGTGCCGAGCCTGGATGAGGGCGATATCGCTTTGCATGCCCTGCGTATTCCTGGCACTAGCCTTTCGCAAGCAATTGAAATGCAGGTGCAACTCGAACAACGAATCAAATCCTTTGCCGAGGTTGATACGGTGTTCGCCAAGCTTGGAACTGCTGAAGTCGCAACCGATCCAATGCCGCCGAACGTGGCGGACAACTTTGTCATGCTAAAGCCGCGCGACCAGTGGCCCGATCCTGATCGCAGCAAAGCCGATTTGGTTGCGGCGATGCAGGAGGCGGTTGAACAGGTTTCCGGCAACAACTATGAGTTCACTCAGCCCATTCAGATGCGCTTCAACGAGCTGATCTCCGGCGTACGCAGTGACGTCGCAGTGAAAGTGTTTGGCGATGACATGGATGTGATGAACGAGACCGCCGAGCAAATCGCTGAGGTGCTGGAGGGTATTCCAGGAGCAGCTGATGTGAAGGTCGAACAGACCACCGGTCTGCCGATGCTCAGCGTACAAATCGACCGTGAGAAAGCCGCACGATTCGGTTTGAATGTCTCGGAGATTCAGGACGCCATTTCCACCGCCATCGGCGGGCGCGAGGCGGGTGCACTGTTTGAAGGTGACCGGCGTTTCGATATCCAAGTTCGCCTGGCGGACGAGTGGCGCAATGATGTCGACAAGATCCAGCAGCTACCTATTCGTCTGGCCAATGGCGATGGGTTGGATGGCCCAGGGTTTGTGCGCTTGGCTGATGTGGCGAGTGTGGTGTCCGCACCGGGGCCGAACCAGATCAGCCGTGAAAGTGGCAAGCGCCGCGTGGTGGTCACCGCTAACGTTCGCGGTCGCGATATCGGCTCATTTGTCGCCGAGGCCGAGAGCAAGATCGCCCAGGCGGTTAGCGTCCCTACAGGCTACTGGACGACCTGGGGCGGCACCTTCGAGCAGCTTCAGTCGGCGGCCAAGCGCCTGCAGATTGTCGTACCGGTCTCATTGCTGCTGGTGTTCACACTGCTCTTTATGATGTTCGGCAATGTCAAAGATGGCCTGCTGGTGTTCACCGGCGTGCCCTTCGCGCTGACAGGCGGGATCATGGCCTTGTGGCTGCGAGATATTCCGCTCTCGATCTCCGCGGGCGTGGGTTTCATTGCTTTGTCGGGCGTGGCGGTGCTCAACGGCCTGGTAATGATTTCCTTCATTCGCAGTTTGCGTGAGAACGGCATGGGGCTGGACGAGGCCATCCGCGAAGGCGCATTGACGCGCCTACGGCCAGTGCTGATGACTGCTTTGGTGGCGTCTCTGGGCTTTATTCCAATGGCCACTGCCATCGGTACGGGCGCGGAAGTTCAGCGCCCTCTGGCGACGGTAGTGATTGGCGGAATTCTGTCCTCAACAGCGCTGACGCTGCTGGTTTTGCCATTGCTCTACCGCTTGGCCCATCGTCTGCGCTAAGTTCACAGCGCTATTCGTTTGCAACTGAAAAGCCCCGCTCTTGAGCGGGGCTTTTTGCTTACCGTAAATACCGCTCAATGTGGGCGGTGACTGTGCCGTGACGTCCTCAGCGGCTTTTTTTACGCCAGATGAGAATCGGCACTGCCCGGATGTAGACAAGTTCACCCACCAACTCAACCAGTGTCTGGGTGATGACCGCTGCGGCTGCAAGCCCTCGTATTTCTTCAGGTAATGCCAGGGCCAGCGGAAGAACCACCAACGAGTTACGTGTGGCGGTACTGAAAGTAACCGCTCTCGCCGTCGAGGCGGGCAGTTTATAAGCTTTTGAAGCGAGTGCGCCCACTACGGGGGCCAAAAGCATGAAACCGATATACACCGGGATCACCGGTAAAAGCTGGTCGATATCACGTACCACTGGCGAGATTTGCGACCCAACCACCGCAATGAGAACTGCCGCCATCGCAGGGACTGGCATCCATGCCCATACGGTGTTCCAGCGACCTACGATCCGCGAGCGCTTAGCCAAGGCTGCTGTAGCCACCGCGAGCAATAAAGGCACGACAATCAGTGCGAGAAAGGCTTCAGCGAAAGGCGCTATCGAGATAACGACTTGGGATTGCTCCCCTAGCATAAAAGCCAAATACACAGGCAACAGCACAAGTTGCAACAGCAAGAGGATGGGGGTTGCTGCAAGAATCGCACGCGAGTCGCCTCTGCCTATGTGCGTAAATACCACCACGTAGTCGATACAGGGAGTGAGCAAAACCAGAAGAGCGCCGATTAGTACTGCCGGGTGTTCTGCGAGCCCTCTGGTTAGTGCCCACACCAACAGTGGAATCAGTACAAAATTGGCGATCAGCAAGGCAGACATGAAGCGTTTGTTGCTAAGACTCTCGCGGAAATCAAGAAAGGGGATTTGCAGGAACATCGCGTACATCAGCACGGCGATAGTCGGGGTCACTAATGCGTTCAGGCTCTGCGTAGCTGCAGGAGCTATTAACCCACCGATTGCCGCTGCAATGACCGCAACGAAATAGATCGGTATCTGGTTTTGTTCAAGCGCATCCCTACTCATAGCATCCTCAAGGAGTAAAAACTTCAGCTTACATGAGGTAGCGGAGAGCGCGGCGATACTCTTGGATGGCCTGAATCATGAAAAATTGAGATGGGCACGGCGTCTAGCTATTGAGTAGGTATCTGCTGACGGTGCAAGGGCGCGGTATTCAAATGACACCGTGTTCTAGCATCGGGGTGATAGCCAGTGCCTTTGCAGATATCAGGCAGATCAATCTAAAGGCCTGCACCGGTATCATTTTGCCCTTCTTGCTACACGCTGACAGCGATGGCTTGTTGCAGACATGAATGACTTGCGGAAGAGTAGAGTTAGTTTTCTAGCTTGGAGGTTTAAACTCCCAGTGAGTCTTTTTTATTAAAGATTAAATAAAAAAAGCGCCCCGAAGGGCGCTTAGGGTACACCTCTTTCCAAAGGAGCTCGGGAGCTTCTAGAGGTGAACATCGTTCGGAAGTGGGCGGTTAGTCAGCGTTGGTTTCTTTTTTAATATCGGTATTGGCCCGATTTTGGTTGCTGGTCTTAACCTTTAGTTCGTCCGCCGGTTTGGCAGAAGGCTCAGTTCCGTGAATTCGTTTTTGATCTGCTCGAAATTTTTCCTGAGCTTTCATTGAGCGATCATAGCCATCTTCTGCATAAGTCTGTGTGGAGCCGACAAGAAGTACCGATCCAATAACTAGAGCTTTCAACATCTTCATAAGGCAGGCCTCGTAAAATTCAATTAGTAGCTTGTCGAGGTTCATGGACAAGTTCTGCAAGTTCGAGTGAATTTTACGGGGGTGAAGCTAACAGCAGCGTGAGCTCAACATTACATTCTTGAAATCTAATAACTATCTATCTTGTTATGCATGAGCGGGCAGGGCTTTTAGAGCCCGCCCGCCCATCCATTTTTAGAGCACGCTCAGTGGGTACTCGACGATCAGACGAACCTCGTCCAGATCCGACTCGTAATCCGTTGCGCGGGTAGTCATCTGGCGAACGCGGAAGGACATATCTTTCAGCGAGCCAGCTTGTACGACGTACTTGGCTTCGATGTTGCGCTCCCAGCGCTTCTGGTCGGTCAGCGGATTACCATCGGCATCACGACGCATATACACATTGTTGGCGTCGGAGTAGTCCGCATCTGTACCCAGCGCATAGCGCGTCATGAAGGTCAGTCCAGGAACGCCATAGCTGGCCATATCTAGGTCGTAGCGCAGCATCCAGGACTTCTCTTTCGGCGAGTTGAAGTCGCTGTACTGAATAGAGTTGTCGAGGAAGATGGAATCAGACTGGCGCAGGTAGTCGAAATCATCGTCGCCGTTGTTGCGCTGGTGCGACAGGGCAACGCTGTGTGCACCGAACTGCACACCCACTTTGCCGCTGTAAATGTCGTTATCGAACTCACCCAGCAGCTGCTGGCCGTCATCGACAGCTTTGTAGTAGTTCAAACCACCGAACAAGGAAACACTGTCGGTCAGCGGGTAGGTGAAGGACGTACCGGCATAGTGCTGCTTCCAAGCATCCTTGAGTTGGCTGCTATAGAGACTAAAGCTCAGGTTGTCATTTAGCGAATAGTCACCGCCGAAATAGGCAACCCATGGCGACGCGACAGAGCCCGCATAGAAGGTTGCGAATTCATCACGCATGGTGCTGACCTGCGGCTGGCTCATGGCATGCAGGCGGCCACCCTGAAGGGTCAAACCATCAAAGCTGGTGTTCTCAACCGTAACGCCGCGAAAGCTTTCCGGTAGCAGGCGGGAGTCACCGTAGTGAACCACCGGAGTCATGGGGAACACATCACCCACTTTGACAACGGTGTCGAATAGCCGGGCTTTTACTGCACCACCCACTTTGGAGTAGTTATCTTCAGCTTCACCATCACTATTTACCGGCAGCAGATTAACAGTACCACCTGGGCCATATCGACCATCCCCGGTATCCAGTTTAAGGCCGAGCATGGCGAAGGCATCAATACCAAAGCCTACGGTGCCTTGGGTAAAGCCCGACTCGAACTGGCCAATGATGCCGTGTGCCCAAGCTTCAGTATAACCATTGTCAGTGTTGCTCGACTGACCTTTACGAAAGTCACGGTTCATGTAGAAGTTACGGTTGAGAATATTGAAACTGCTACCTTCTACAAAACCTTCGGCTTGCTCTTCTGCGGCCGCCATGAGCGGAGCTGCACTGACAATCGCCGAAAATACTGCAAGGGATAGTTTGGTTTTATTAAGCATTTATTGCTCCTTTATATTGGCAGTTATTAGTCTAGTTTTCGCCATGGCGTTCTTATAGGTATTGCACCCTCAAGCGCTCTGCGCCTTTGGGGAGCTGAGCCCTATCCTTGCAAGCTGAAGATAACTTGAAGATGATTGGAAAATTACAATTCTGTAATCTTCACAAGGCGGCAATAAAAGTTGTCTTAAAGCGACATTTAAGTGCAGGTTTTCAACAAAAACGGCGTATAGGCCGTGAGAGCGCCCAGCTTGGGTTGGCCCAGGTCATTCGCTAGAGAGGCGATCAGCTCACTGCAACGCTATGTATTGCAGTGAAATGGGCCACTTGCTCCAGAGGATATGAGTCGCCCATTCCAGTGGTTGTGCACCACTCTGCTGATGGTTTCGAGCCATGAACCAGTAGTTGAATCAGCTCGCGTTTGAGTTCGGCCGAGCTCGCAATCGATGCGATCTCCAGCTCAGATTAACTGCGACTGGCATAGCCTTGGGCTCACATTGGTTGCGGGCGAGCGAGCTTACGTTGGGTGGCATCGGCTCAACGGGCGCGCGCTTTCATCAGCTAGCCAGAGCCACTCACTAGGGGCATCGTGTTGCACCTAGCGGCAGCCCTTCGCAAGAGAATCCGTTAGCCTTGGCTTGTAAGGTCTCGCCCAAAGGGTTCGGTCAACTGTCCAAGGTAGTCTTTGGGATAGTCCTTTTCATGCAATCCAACCTCTGCCTCTCCCAGCTTCCCTGCGCTGTCGTAGAACGTGCCAAACAGTCGATCCCACACCATCAGAAACTCTCCGAAGTTAACCTGGGCATCCGCAAAGTCGCGCTTGTGATGCCAGCGATGAATTTCAGCAACCCCGATGATGTGGCGCAGCCATCCCAGTCGGTAGTCCAGGTTTGCATGCTGGAACGCCAAGTGCACGGTCAAAATGCCAAACCAGGTAGCAACCACTGCGGATGGAGCACCTGATGCGAGCAGAATCACCAGCCCCGGACCGGCCATGAGTGCGGCGTGCAAGGGGTGTCGGCGCTCCCCGTTGATCCAGTACAGCCGCTCGGCGCTGTGATGAATCATGTGAAAACGCCACAGCCAGGGTACATGGTGGCTGATACGATGCATGGCATACAGGCTCAGATCGAGCACGGCGGCGACCAGCAGCAGTTGCAGCCAAAGTGGGCTCTCGACTGGGAAGAGACGAACCGTAGCTGGCACTGCATCGCCCAGCCTGGCCAGGATTTCAGCGGTGAACTGGATGACGGAGAGATTCACCAGCATGTGCAGTAGGTCGGTCGCGGTGTCTTGATGATCCTCAAGCCAGGCTTCGCGAAAAGGCTGGATGCGCTCTAACCCCGCGACGCTTAACAGACCCACCGCGGCGACTACCGGTGTGGTGGGCCAATACGGCACTCCCGCGTACAGCGCCCAGAGCATGAAGGCGGCACAGCCACCAAACACAAGTGGATAGCTCAGCCAGCGTAGGGGGAATCGCAGGAAAATAGGCATCGCTCAGCTCCTGGGTAGGGAGCCATGACTGTATGTGGGGAGACCCGCTTTCGGCTTGAACGAAAGAGCTATGACTCCTGAAGATCGACCTCAGCCAGTGCGGAAGAAGGATCGATGCCCAGCAGCGTCCGGAATGTCCGGGAGAAATGCGCCGAGTCAGAAAAGCCCGCTGCATGAGCTGCTTCGGTTAGTCGTACACCTTTGGCCACATATTGCAGGGCCTGCGTGAGACGCAACCATTTCGCATAGCTGCGCAGCGGCAGGCCGGTTTGCTCTACAAACCAGTGGGAAAACCGTGAGGGGGATAAATGCACCAACGCGGCCATTTCGTCGCGTCCCATTTGGCCACTACGCAGCGCCTCAACCACAGTGGTCAAACGAGGATCTGAAGGCGGCGGATCGGAAAGTTGCAGTGATTGGCGCACCCCCGCTCTTACCTGAAGTGCAGTGTGCCCTGGCTCACGTAGCGCCTCGATAATCGGCGTGATATCCCCCGGCGCGATCTCAATCACCCGCGCTGTTTCGCTGCCACACAAAGCACGCGCCTCATCGGACACTGCATCCAGATAGATCGATAGCACTCGGTTGGCGCTGAGCCGATGCGGCAAGCCGGCCGGGATGAAGACGGCCGATCCTGTTTGAATGCCCAGCGGCGTTTCAACCAATACAGGTGAATCGAGACCCGCTGAGATCTGATGTGCCTGATGGTGGTGCCAATCCTGGTGGCCGGCACGGCCATGAAAGATGCCGATGCCGGGCCCCACCCAGGCATGGCCTGCCCAGCGCACCGCGCCTGTTGAGGGCAAGTCTTTCATTCTCTGGCTCGGCCGGTTTCCTCATTCGGGTTCAGTAAGCTGCTCAGGATCAACATGGTCGCACCACCGACGATACCGATATCCGCCAGGTTAAACGCAGGCCAATGCCAGGACTGCCAGTAAAAATCCAGGTAGTCGATCACATGGCCTTGCGAGGCTCGATCAATCAGATTGCCAACGGCACCGCCTAAGATGAGGCTATAGCCTAGGGCTTCGCTGTTGGCTCTGGGTTTACGCAATATCAGAGCCAGCACCACCGAAACGACCAAGGCGATGACGCTGAAAAAGTAACGCTGCCAACCACCCGCGTCAGCCAGGAAGCTGAACGCTGCACCGGTATTCCAGAAATGAACCAGATTGAAGAACGGGGCCAGCGGAATGACGCTGCCGACCGGTAGCGCCCCCGCAATTGCGCTCTTGAGCGCTTGGTCGGCCGAGGCAATGGCCAGCGCTAGCGTCCACCAACGCCAGGGAGCGATAAAGTGTGTCACTCCAGGAAGTGACTTCATTGTTCTCCTCCTTGGAGAAGTCGCTGCAACTCCTGAGAGATGGGCATGGGCGCGAAAGCACTGATCCTCGAGCGGCCGGTATTGCCGATGGGCACCCAAATTCTGGAAAACAGCAGGGCCGCGACAATGCGCGGTATTTGCCCCGCCACCTCGCGATAATCGCCAATTTGCCAGCCGAGCGTGAGCATCAGCCAGTGTGACCTGGCATGCAGCAAAGGTTGGCGCTGAGTCAGGATGTGCGCGCGCTCCAGCCATTGAAAGGCATCTGTACTGCGCTGTTCCTGCATGGCCTGCCGGGCCTGCTGAAAGGCTTGTTCAATTGCGAGTTGCAATGCTGCTTTCATCTTCAATCCTCCAACCCTACTTTTTAAGCAGGCGCAGGCCGTTGAACACCACCAGCAGACTGACACCCATGTCGGCAAAGACGGCCATCCACATCGTCGCCTGCCCCGTTAAGGTAATGGCGAGAAACAGGGCCTTGATCCCTAACGCCAGCACGATGTTCTGCTTGAGGATGACGGCGGTCTGTTGAGACAGGCGGATGAAGGCCGGGATCTTGCGCAGGTCGTCATCCATCAAGGCCACATCCGCAGTTTCGATGGCCGTGTCCGTGCCGGCGGCGGCCATGGCGAAACCGATTTCAGACTTCGCCAGCGCCGGCGCATCGTTGATGCCATCGCCGACCATCCCTACAACGTAGCCGCGCGCCTGCAATGCTTCAATGGCCTGCAATTTGTCGACTGGCAGAAGGTTGCCGCGTGCCTCGTCGATGCCTACCTGCTGTGCAATCGCATCTGCGGTGTGCGGGTTATCGCCGGTCAGCATTGTGGTCTTCACGCCAAGCGCGTGAAGCTCCTCAATTGCCTGGCGGCTGGAGTCCTTGACGGTATCGGCAACGGCGAACAGGGCAATGGCACGCTGCGGATTGCACAGCACCACCACTGTTTTACCTTGGCGTTCGAGACGCTCCAGCGTCGCTTCCAGCTCGGGTGAGCAGAGGCCAAGCTCTTCCACCAGGCGGTGGTTACCCAGGTGGAAATCTATGCCTTCGATGGTGCCTCGAACACCTCGACCCGGCAGGGCTTCGAATCCCTCAACGGCAGCAAACGTCAGGCCATTCTCAGTGGCATGCTTGGCTATTGCCTGCGAAACCGGGTGGTCAGAGCGACTGGCGAGGCTGGCAGCATGAGTACGGTAGAGTTCTGAATCCTGTTCAACCAACGGCATGTAATCGGTCTGTACCGGCTTGCCATGAGTAATGGTTCCGGTTTTGTCGAGTGCCAGGAAGCCAAGCTTGCCACCGATTTCCAGATAGACGCCGCCTTTGACCAGAATGCCTTTACGCGCCGCCGCTGCCAGGCCACTGACAATGGTGACGGGCGTCGATATGACCAAGGCGCAAGGGCAGGCGACCACCAGCAGCACCAAAGCACGGTAGATCCAGTCGTACCAGGGCTCGGCCATGAAGAGTGGCGGCACAATGGCGATAGCTAGGGCGAATAGGAATACGACAGGGGTGTATACCTTGGCGAATTGATCGACAAAGCGCTGGGTCGGCGCACGTGAACCCTGCGCCTCTTCGACCGCGTGAATGATACGTGCCAGCGTGGTGTTGGCAGCGGCGGCTAGGACGCGGTATTCCAGGGAGCCGGCTTCGTTGATGGTTCCTGCAAAAACCGGGTCGCCAATGGTTTTCTCTACGGGCAGGCTTTCCCCCGTGATGGGCGCTTGGTTGATGGTGGAGTTGCCGGACGTAACCTCGCCGTCGAGACCGATTCGTTCGCCCGGTCTTACCCTGACCAATGCGCCTACGGCGATAGTTTTAACGTCAACTTCAAGCCATGTGCCATCGATCTGCTGCACCGTGGCGCGCTCCGGCGTCAGATCCATCAGGCCGCGGATGGCATTGCGAGCCCGATCCAATGACTTCGCTTCGATCAGTTCTGCTACAGAAAAGAGGAACATGACCATGGCCGCTTCTGGCCATTGCCCAATCAGCACCGCACCGGTCACCGCGATACTCATCAGCGCATTGATGTTCAGGTTGCGGTTCTTCAGCGCGATCCAGCCCTTTTTATAGGTCGTTAGGCCGCACAGCAGAATGGCGAGCAGCGCCACGCCAGCCACAGCCCAATCTGGCGCAAGCTCGGCAAAGTGGATCACTTCCGCCGATACGGCGGCCACGCCCGAGAGCGCCAAGGGCCACCAGGCTTTCTTGCGCGGGGTTCCTTGCGCTTCTTCATTTGCTGTTGCTGAATCCTCAACCACTGGCGTGAAACCAAGGTCGCGAATCGCGGCCAGTGCTGCTGGCAATGCTTCTGCTGTGTGGCTAAACGTCAGTACGCGTTGCAGCAGGTTGAACTCCAGCGCGCTGATGCCGGGCACTGAGGAGAGCTTGTCGCGGATCAGCTTTTCTTCCGTTGGGCAGTCCATCTGTTCAATTTTGATGCGGGCTTGCCCTTCAGCAGAGAGCGGTTCTGCCTGCATTCCCAGGGACAAGATCGCCTCCTCGATGGGGGCGGTCGACGGCAAGTTGTGCCATACCCCAAGAATCCGTTTGATCAGGTTGAAGTCGAGCTTATCTACGCCTGCGAGCTTGCTCAGCTTGTCCTGAATCAGCGACTGTTCGGTAGGGCAGTCCATTTGCGCAATGCGAAAGCTGCTGAGCCTGGAGCCAGCTACGGCATTTACCGTTGAGGCTGTAGCGGAGGAGCACTTAATTGCCTCATTGGGGTCACAGCAGACATCATTTGAAACCGCTTCAGGTTTGTGTTCATCACTGCAGCAGCCAGCCATGGGGGTATCCTCATTGATCAGTTATGCAGAGTGAACACCCTGAAGCCACTACAGGGTCAAGCGTTTGTCGAAGAGGTATTTCATGAAAATTGGAGAGCTGGCCAAGCTTGCCGATTGCCAGGTTGAAACGGTTCGCTATTACGAGCGCGAGGGGCTGTTGCCGGCTCCGGCTCGCAGCGAGGGTAACTACCGCCTGTACAGCAGTGAGCACCTTGAGCGGCTTACGTTCATTCGCAACTGCCGAACGCTGGACATGACCCTGGACGAGATCAGAAGTTTGCTGGCGCTGATGGATCGGCCAGAGGAAAACTGTGAGGGTGTAAATAGCTTAGTGGATGAGCACATTGAGCATGTGCAAGCACGCGTGACCAGCCTGTTGGCGCTGCAAAAACAGCTGGTTGAGTTGCGCCACCGCTGCGCTTCTGAGCGGGGCGTAGACGAGTGCGGAATCCTCCAGCGCCTGAACACCACTGGCGGAGTCAATGCGCTTCCGGATGACGGGCACACCCATGTTGGGAAAAGCCACCGTCATTGACCATCGCCTTAGAAGAGCGCGGAAAGTATTTACAAACCCCCGGCGCGATTCACGTTGTAGTTGCCAGCCCCAGCCTTAATGGGAGCTTCGTCATCAAGATGAACCGCCCAGCTCGATAGTTGCTGTGCCTGCTGGTTGCAACGCCAAGCGAATCGACCGGTTCCTGTGCAGGACGCATGCTGTAACACAAAGCCAATCGACAGCTGCTGCGGGCCCGCTAACGTGCCATCCCTATTTAAGGAAAATGGCGAGTAAATAACGATGAGAAGCCAGAGTCACCCCTCCGCTAACCCCTGGGGTTTGCTGCTCTCTGTGTGGTTGCTGGCTGTGGCCGCAACCCTAGCCGCCTTGTTTATCGGTGAAGTCATGGGCAAAACCCCATGCGTGCTGTGCTGGTTCCAGCGCATCTTCATGTTTCCTTTGGGGGTAATGCTGACGGTCGCCTGTTATCGCGCGGACTTCGCCGTTTGGCTTTACGCCTTGCCCCTGGCCGTTATCGGTTGGGCAATCGCCCTGTATCACTCCCTGCTGTTCATGGGCATACTTCCAGAAAACCTCAAGCCGTGTAGCGCCGGAACCTCCTGTTCCGGGGCCGATATGCTGATCTTTGGTAGCGTGCCGCTGCCGCTGCTTTCCCTGGCGGCTTTCACCGCCATCGTCTTGCTTCTTGCCCTGATTCGCCGGAGAACCCTTGTATGAATAGACGTGCCATCGTACTGACCATCAGCGCTGTAACCATTGCCGGCTTTATCGCTGCGGCAGTGCTCTATCAGCGTTTTTCAGCACCTCAGGAGACTCAAGCAGTCACCCAGGCGAGCAGTTCGTTGGTACGTTTCCACTCGCCAACCCTTGGGCCAATCAAGGCGCCGGTCACCATCGTCGAGTTCTTCGACCCATCGTGCGAAAGCTGCCGGGCGTTCTTCCCCTACGTAAAGCAAATCATGGCGCAGTACCCACAGGACGTGCGTCTGGTCGTGCGCTATGTGTTGTTCCACAAAGGTTCAGAAGAGGCCGTGCGCCTGCTGGAGACGGCGCGAATGCAGGGGCTTTACGAGCCTGTGCTAGCAGCCGTGCTGGAGGCCCAGCCGCTGTGGCATGACGACGCGAAAGCGCAGAAGGCCTGGGAAGCCGCAGCAGCAGTTGGCCTGGATGTCGAGAAGGCCCGCGCCACGATGAACTCGCCGGCTATCGACGACATCCTGGCTAAAGACGCAGCGGACGTTAAGAAAGTGGGGATTCAAGGCACGCCAACTTTCTTCGTCAACGGCACGCTGCTGACGAAGTTCGGCCCGGAGCCGCTGCTAGAACTAGTGCAGAGCGAACTGCAAAAAGTACGCTAAACATAGCGACTGGCGCAAACGCTGTGGCTGCGTTATCGAGCACTTTTATGCGAACACTGGAAAACAGGATACCTCCGCCGATTGTGGCCAGTATTTTCGGGTTACTTATGTGGTTGGCAGCCTGCTATGTGCCAGGTCTCGCCTCGAAAACCTCTGGCCTGATCATCAAGGGCGGCCAGGAGGAGTTATCGAGGTTGGCGGTAAACGAGTACCGTTGTATGTCCGCGGCAAGGGCGGCGGGAATTGCGGTGCCGGAACTCTATCTCTCCGCCAACGCCAAGTAGTTAGTTATGCGCCGCATCGACCGAGATGAGAAGCTCAACCCCATCGGTTTCGAGGACAGGGTGGCATTGAGGGGCTGGCCGCGGAGCAAAAGTACAGCAAGAGCTATTTGGCCTTAAATGCCAGTACAAAGCCAGATGATGGCACCCGACTTGGCTAGTGCCCCTTTGATGGCAGCTTGACCACCGAGCCGCCTTTGGCAGGCTTACGAAACACTGGGCTCTCATCTAAGAATTCCGCAGGATCGATATTCTTACGGCGAGCAATCATAGAGGCGTATATGAGTCTTTCGCGCTCCCTATTTAATTGCTTCGTCAACTCCTGGACCTGTGCCTTGAGCACCTCGATCTGGTGATCTCGATCACGATCTCTGGCCGCTTTCAGTGAAACCTCTTGATCGAACTGTTTCTCACCACGAGCATAACTTTTGACAACTTCCTTAATACGTTGAAACTCTTTTTCAAATTCCTTGTTTCGCCAAAGGGTCGGCTTAGATACACCAGACTTATCGGTAATATACTTCCACCCAAAGTTTGAAGGATCTATCAGCTGTCTTTCAAATTGTTGCAATACCGAAAAAGCTTTACCCCATTGCTCAGTAGACGTAGTCACAATCAAGCTACTCCACATTGGAATACACAGTCGCTTGGAACAGAGCCATTGGTCCTAAATGGCTGATAGTCCTTACTCTTTTCAACTTGAATTTCGTTAAGCACCACCTCAGAATTATCTAAAATATAAGAAGCATTTCTAAAAATCGCCATTTGATGTTCGATATGCATTTCAACAGACTCTACCGGGATACCGGGTCTATTCAAGGCTTCAAAAAGCCGCGCCAACTCAATTTCTGATCTATTACGCTCTGACTCGACTTGCTTTATTTGAACTGGATCTAAAAGATCTACAACGAACTCTCTACAGCCTTTTCCTGAATTGCCGGTCAGACACTTCAGATGAAATTCGCAGGGCTTCAAATTAATATCACGAAAACAATGCCCAAGCGGACCGTAATGTACGGTTTGCAGCATATCAGTCAAAAAGGTCTGCACATTCTGGGTCGGAATATCATTGTCAGTCCAAGCCTTGACCTTATTCGCCAGATCACCAATAAAGCGGGACTGCTCAGAGAGCATAAGCTC
>JBIHZW010000218.1:0-6294 GCA_044240245.1 Pseudomonas sp.
GACCTGGACGCTTAGGCGCGAAGGCAGTGTCAAACAGGTAGAGCTGGTCAGCGGACGCGGGAGTGATAAGTTCCTGGTCGCAAAGCTCAAGGGTCTTGATGATCGTGAAGAAGCACGTCTTCTCGCTGGTTATGAGATCTGTGTGCCGCGCAACCTGTTCCCTGAGTTAACAGACGGCGAGTACTACTGGTACCAGTTGGAAGGTCTCAAAGTTATCGACCAGGCAGGGCAATTGCTCGGCAAAATTGATCACTTGTTAGAAACCGGTGCCAACGATGTGATGGTGGTTAAACCCTGCACCGACAGCCTGGATGGTCGTGAGCGCCTGTTGCCCTATACGGAGCAATGCGTGTTGTCGATTGATCTGAGTGCTGGCGAAATGCGGGTCGACTGGGATGCGGACTTCTAAGCCTGATGCCTAATCTGCGCGTTGAAGTCATTACGCTGTTCCCGGAAATGTTTACCGCTATCAGCGATTACGGCATTACCAGCCGAGCGGTGAAGCAGGGCTTGTTGCAACTGACCTGTTGGAATCCGCGTAGCTACACCACAGACCGTCACCACACCGTGGATGATCGGCCTTTTGGCGGTGGCCCCGGCATGGTGATGAAGATCAAGCCGCTTGAAGATGCTTTGCTTGAAGCGAAGCAGGCTGCAGGTGGTGCGGCCAAGGTGATTTACCTGTCGCCGCAAGGTCGCCAGCTGACGCAGTCAGCAGTACGCGAACTGGCCAATGAGGAGGCGTTAATCCTGATTGCCGGTCGCTACGAAGGAATTGATGAGCGCTTTATTGAGGCGCATGTCGATGAAGAATGGTCGATTGGGGACTACGTCCTGTCTGGCGGTGAGCTGCCGGCCATGGTGCTGATCGACGCGGTAACGCGCCTTTTGCCTGGTGCATTGGGTCATGCAGATTCGGCCGAGGAGGACTCCTTTACGGATGGCCTGCTCGACTGCCCGCACTACACCCGCCCGGAGGTGTATGCGGATAAACGTGTTCCCGAAGTGTTGCTTAGTGGCAACCACGAACACATCCGGCGCTGGCGTTTGCAGCAGTCCCTTGGTCGGACCTACGAACGACGTGCCGATCTTCTGGAAAGCCGCTCGCTTTCTGGAGAAGAGAAAAAGCTGCTGGAGGAATACGTCCGCCAGCGGGACGATAGTTAATGTATCGATGACCGGCCAAGGCCTGTCTTAGGAGCGCAGCATGACCAACAAGATTATTCAGCAGCTCGAAGCTGAGCAGATGGGCAAAGAGATCCCGACTTTTGCACCGGGTGACACTGTTGTTGTCCAGGTTAAAGTGAAAGAAGGCGACCGTCAGCGTCTGCAGGCTTTCGAAGGCGTTGTAATTGCCAAGCGTAACCGTGGTCTGAACAGTGCTTTCACTGTTCGCAAGATCTCCAACGGTGTTGGCGTTGAGCGTACTTTCCAGACCTATAGCCCGCTGGTTGATAGCCTGGCCGTTAAGCGTCGCGGTGACGTGCGTAAAGCCAAGCTGTACTACCTGCGTGACCTGTCCGGTAAAGCAGCACGCATCAAGGAAAAACTGGGCTAAGTCTCAGCTTTCCAATAAAAAAGCAGCCTTCGGGCTGCTTTTTTCGTTTCTGCGGTCTGAATGCCGCGCTGCGGTTAGCGCAGGCTGATCTTCAGCGAGGCTTGCGACAGGTCGATGTCATGCAGGCTCAGGCTGCCAAAGCTCTGGCCCTGTGGTGCGCCGGCGACGCGGATGTTGTCGAAGCGCAGTTCGCCAATCGAGCTGGGCAAGCGCACGTTGACCGAGCCGTCGGCATTGATCACCGATGTCAGTTTGCTGGTGTCGTACTGCACGTCTTTCATTGAGGTTTCCGCCTCGAGGCTGCTCAGTACCGGCATCACCAGTTTGCTCAGCTGACTGACGGTGCCCAGGCCGTCACCGCTGCCAGCTTGGAGAAACAGGCCTTGCAGCACGTCGTCCAGGCCCTGGGCGCTGACATTACTCATTTCCATATCGCTCAAGGGGCGCAGGCCGCGGGGTGTTTCTTCTTGGCTGATGGCGCTGGGCAAGTTGCGCGGTGCATCGGCGCTGGCGATCTGGAAGGGGCTGAGCAGGGCTGCGACCAGAGTGGCGGCCAGGCGCAGGTTGTTCTGTTTGCTGAGGGCTTTTTTCAGCTGGCGTTCGGTTAGCCAGCCTTGCTCGATCAGCGTTTCGCCCAGGCGCTTGTGGTTGGTGAGTTGCAGTTGAATGGCAGCATCCAGCTGGCCGCGGTTAATCAGTCCCTTGTTGATCAGAATCTGACCAAGACGTGAGTGCTGTTGGCTGGACATGCGTGGGCACCGTTGTGCTGTAGTGGCGTGATGCAATCATGGTCTGCAAATGGCGGTCTGTCACCCTCCCAAAGATAGGGTGACGGCGGCTTTTCCCGTTGCTCTCGCCACCGCTGGTCGGTTGTTGTTGATCATACGGCGCGATGTTACGTTCGTGTGCTTAGCGCTGGCCCATGGTGCCGCGCTCATAGACACTAGCGGGCATATAGTTTGAGGTTTCTTGATGCCAGCTATCGATCATCCGCTGATTGACCGTTTTCTTGAGTCGTTATGGTTGGAAAAGGGCTTGTCGGCCCACACGCGCGCCGCTTATCGCAGTGACCTGGCGCTATTTAATGGCTGGCTGCAGGTGCGCGATGTGCAATTGCCGGATGCGGGGCGTGAGCTGATTCTCGATCACCTAGCCTGGCGCCTGAATGAGGGCTACAAGGCGCGCTCTACCGCGCGCCTGCTCTCGGGCTTGCGCGGCTTCTACCGATTCCTCTTGCGCGAGCAGCTGATCAGCCGCGACCCGACACTGCAGGTGGATCTGCCGCAGTTGGGTCGGCCGTTGCCCAAGTCGCTGTCTGAGGCGGATGTTGAGGCATTGCTGGCCGCTCCCGAGCTGGATGATCCGATCGGTCTGCGTGATCGCGCAATGCTCGAGGTGCTGTATGCCTGCGGCCTGCGTGTCAGTGAGTTGATTGGTTTGACGCTGGAGCAGGTCAATCTGCGTCAGGGCGTGTTGCGGGTGTTCGGCAAGGGCAGTAAAGAGCGTCTGGTGCCGCTGGGTGAAGAGGCGATTGCCTGGATCGAGCGTTACAGCAAAGAGGCGCGGCCGTTTTTATTGGATGGAAAACCCAGCGATGTGCTGTTTCCCAGCCTGCGCGGTGAGCAGATGACTCGGCAGACCTTTTGGTACCGTATCAAGCATCAAGCCAAGGTGGCGGGGATTGCCAAGAGCTTGTCACCGCACACCTTGCGCCATGCCTTTGCCACGCACCTGCTCAATCACGGCGCCGATTTGCGCGTGGTGCAGATGCTGCTGGGGCACAGCGATTTGTCGACCACGCAGATCTACACCCACGTTGCCCGCGCGCGGCTGCAGGAGTTGCATGCGCAGCACCACCCGCGAGGCTGAGAGCGCCGTCCGGCCTGCGATGGTCGGTCTCTGCGGGCTTCTATGATAGGCTGCGTCCATCATTTGTTAGATCGTCTTTTGCCAGGAGTTTGTATGCGTTTTAACCGCATTGTTGTCGCGTTGGCCCTGGGGCTTGTTAGCAGCGTGGGTGTGGCCGCCGATGCCGACCAGGCTATCCGCAGCTCCCTCAAGGCTATCGATCCGGCCTTGTCGATTGAGGCGATTGCCGAAAGCCCGATGCCGGGCGTTTATCAGGTTGAGCTGGCGGGTGGTCGGCAGTTGTATACCAGTGCAGATGGCCAGTTCCTGCTGCAGGGTTACCTGTTTCAAGTCAAGAACGGCAAGCCGGTGAATCTGACCGAGGCGGCGGAGAGCCGTGGCGTGGTCAAGCTGCTAGATGCCATCCCTGCTTCGGAAATGGTGGTGTTTGCGCCTAAACAACCGAAAACCCATATCACCGTATTTACCGACACCGATTGCGGCTATTGTCAGAAGCTGCACAGCGAAGTGCCTGAGCTCAATCGTCTGGGAGTTGAAGTGCGTTACCTTGCCTTCCCGCGTCAGGGCCTGGAAAGTGCGGCGGCCAAAGAGCTGTCGAATGTCTGGTGCGCCAAGGATCAGCAGGACGCCATGAACCGTGCGAAAAGCCGCCAGGGCGTGGCTGATGCGCAGTGCGACAGCCCGGTAGCCAAGCAGTACGCGCTGGGGCAGATGATCGGCATCAGTGGTACGCCGGCCATCGTTCTGGCTAACGGTAAGATCATTCCAGGCTATCAACCGGCACCGCAGTTGGCGAAAATTGCCCTGGAATCCAAATGATCTGAGGCGTGCGCCTGATTGACTAATAAACAGCCGCTTCGTATGGTGCGGCTCTTTTCTACGGCCGGGGCTTGCTCCGGCCGTTTTACGCAGTGCAGATGGGGAGTTCAGTGTGAAACCGGTGAAAGTAGGCATCTGTGGGCTGGGTACCGTCGGTGGCGGTACGTTGAATGTACTCAAGCGAAATGCCGAGGAAATTACCCGGCGCGCAGGGCGCGGTATTGAAGTTGCCCAGATCGCCATTCGCTCGCCCAAGCCGCAGTACGACACGACCGGTATTAGCATGACCAGCGATGCTTTCGAGCTGGTGAACAACCCCGAGATCGATATCGTTATCGAATTAATCGGCGGTTATACCCTGGCCAAGGAGCTGGTGCTCAAGGCTATCGAAAACGGCAAGCACGTGGTTACCGCGAACAAGGCGCTGATCGCGGTGCACGGCAATGAAATCTTTGCCAAGGCTCGCCAGAAGGGTGTGATTGTTGCGTTCGAAGCGGCCGTTGCCGGTGGTATCCCGGTGATCAAGGCGATTCGCGAAGGTCTGGCGGCCAACCGCATCAACTGGCTGGCAGGCATCATCAACGGCACTGGCAACTTTATCCTCAGTGAAATGCGTGAGAAGGGCCGCACCTTCGAAGACGTGTTGGCCGAGGCGCAGGCGCTGGGTTATGCCGAAGCCGACCCGACCTTCGACGTCGAAGGCATAGACGCCGCGCACAAGCTGACCATCCTGGCTTCAATCGCCTTTGGTATTCCGCTGCAGTTCGACAAGGCCTACACCGAAGGCATCACCAAGCTGACCACCGCTGATGTGAACTATGCCGAAGCGCTGGGCTATCGCATCAAGCACCTGGGCGTGGCGCGCCGCACCGATGCTGGCATTGAACTGCGTGTACACCCGACGCTGATTCCGGCTGATCGCCTGATCGCCAATGTTAATGGCGTGATGAACGCGGTCATGGTCAATGGCGACGCCGCCGGCAGCACGCTGTTCTACGGTGCCGGTGCCGGCATGGAGCCGACCGCCTCCTCGGTCATCGCTGACCTGGTTGACGTGGTGCGTGCGCTGACAGCCGATCCGACCAACCGCGTACCGCATCTGGCCTTCCAGCCAGACTCGCTGTCCGATCACCCGATTCTGCCGATCGAGGCCTGCGAGAGCGCCTATTACCTGCGTATTCAGGCCAAGGATCATCCGGGCGTGCTGGCCCAGGTGGCGAGCATTCTGTCGGCGCGCGGGATCAATATCGAGTCGATCATGCAGAAGGAAGTCGAGGAGCAGGATGGCCTGGTGCCGATGATTCTGGTCACTCATCGTGTGGTCGAAGCGCAGATCAACGAGGCGATCAGCGCCCTTGAGGCACTCGAAGATGTGGTCGGCAGCGTTGTGCGTATCCGTGTCGAGCAGCTGAACTAATCCGCTTTTGGCCGCCGCTGCACAGGCAGCTGCGGTTCTTGAAGATTCAACCGAAGGTTTGCCCCTATGCGCTATATCAGTACCCGCGGCCAGGCACCGGCCCTGAATTTCGAAGACGTGCTGCTTGCTGGCCTGGCCAGCGATGGCGGCCTCTATGTACCGGAAAACCTGCCGCGCTTCACTCAGGAAGAAATTGCCTCCTGGGCCGGCCTGCCATACCACGAGCTGGCTTTCCGGGTGATGCGCCCGTTCGTCACTGGCAGCATTGCCGATGCCGACTTCAAGAAGATTCTCGAAGAAACCTACGGCGTGTTTGCTCACAACGCCGTGGCGCCGCTGCGTCAGCTGAACGGCAATGAGTGGGTGCTGGAACTGTTCCACGGCCCGACCCTGGCGTTCAAGGATTTCGCCCTGCAGTTGCTCGGCCGTCTGCTTGATCACGTGCTGGCCAAGCGCAACGAGCGCGTGGTGATCATGGGCGCTACCTCCGGTGATACCGGCTCGGCCGCCATCGAAGGCTGCAAGGCTTGCGACAACGTCGACATCTTTATCATGCACCCGCACAACCGCGTGTCCGAGGTGCAGCGCCGGCAGATGACCACCATCCTTGGCGACAACATCCATAACATCG
>JBIHZW010000033.1:0-19868 GCA_044240245.1 Pseudomonas sp.
CCCAAATTCGACAACCCCAAGCTGCACATGAGCCCGGCGCTGATGCTGTTCGGCGCAGGTCGCGAGAAGCGCCTGTATGCCGTGCCGCCGTTCACCCGGGTGGTGAGTCTGGACTTCGAAGATCACCCGTTCGAGATCCAGCGCTGGGACGAGTGCTGCGCCTTCTGCGGCAGTCAGGATTCCTACCTCGACGAGCTGATTGTCGACGACGCCGGCAGCAAACGTTTCGTCTGCTCCGACACCGATTACTGCATGCAACGCCGTGACCTTGAAGAGGAGGGCGAGCAATGAGTGCTGCCGAAAAGTTGCACCTGCACAACGAAACGGCGCAGCCGCTGTTTAGCGTGCGTGACCTGACTCGCCTTTACGGTTTGGAGAAGGGCTGCCAGGGCGTGTCGTTCGATCTGTATCCGGGTGAAGTGCTGGGCATCGTCGGCGAGTCTGGTTCGGGCAAGTCGACCCTGCTTAGCCTGCTCTCCGGGCGCTGCCCGCCGGATCGCGGTTCAGTCAGTTATCGCGATACGGCTGGCAACTGGGTCGATCTGTACAGCGCCAGCGAAGCGCAGCGGCGCACGCTGCTGCGCACCGAGTGGGGCTTTGTCGAGCAGAACCCGCGTGATGGCCTGCGCATGGGTGTGTCGGCCGGGGCCAATATCGGCGAACGGTTGATGGCTCAGGGCGTGCGCCATTACGGCGAGCTGCGCGCGGCAGGCATCGACTGGCTGAAGCAGGTGGAGATCGACCCGCTGCGCATCGACGACCTGCCGCGAACCTTCTCCGGCGGCATGCAGCAGCGTTTGCAGATCGCCCGCAACCTGGTTTCCAGCCCGCGGCTGATCTTTATGGACGAGCCCACCGGCGGCCTCGATGTATCGGTGCAGGCGCGCTTGCTCGACCTGCTGCGCGGCCTGGTGCGCGAGCTGGACCTGGCGGTGGTGATCGTCACCCATGACTTGGCCGTGGCGCGCTTGCTGGCGGATCGGCTGATGGTGATGCGCCGCTCCCATGTGGTCGAGGCCGGTCTCACCGATCAGATTCTCGACGACCCGCAGCATCCCTATTCGCAGTTGCTGGTGTCGTCTGTTCTGCAGCCCTGACGTGTGTGCAGCCCTGATTGCATGCGGGCTGCCGGTCAATATGAGGTCAATCATGAATACGCTTATCGAGGTCTCCGGCCTCAGCAAGACCTTTACCCTGCATCAGCAGCACGGCGTGGTGCTGAATGTATTGAGCGGGCTGCATTTCAGCGTGCGCGCCGGCGAGTGTCTGGTGCTGCACGGCCAGTCCGGCGCCGGCAAGTCGACCTTGCTGCGCACCCTGTACGGCAATTATCTGGCCGCTGGCGGCAGCATTCGCGTGTTGCACAACGGCGAATGGGTCGAGCTGGTTGGCGCCGAGCCACGCCAGGTTTTGTCTGTACGCCGGCAGACCCTGGGCTATGTCAGCCAGTTTCTGCGGGTGATTCCTCGGGTCGCCACCCTGGACGTGGTGATGGAACCGGCCCTGGCCCGTGGCTGGAGCAAGGCTGACGCCGAGGCGCGGGCGAAAAACCTGCTCAGCCGGCTGAATATCCCCCAGGCCCTGTGGCAGTTGGCCCCCGGCACCTTCTCCGGCGGCGAGCAGCAGCGGGTGAATATCGCTCGCGGCTTTATGGTCGCCTGGCCGTTGATGCTGCTGGATGAACCTACAGCTTCGCTGGACGACGCCAACCGCCAGGTGGTGCTGGAACTGATCGATGAAGCCAAGGCCGCCGGTAGTGCGCTGATCGGCATCTTCCACGACCGCGCCGCCCGTGAGGCGGTGGCCGATCGCTACCTTGATATGAGCGCTGCGGCGCAGCAGGAGTATGTATATGCCGGTTGAACAGATTCTTACCAACGCGCGAATCGTCACCGCCGAGCAGGAGTTTGTCGGCACCCTGGTGCTGCGCGACGGCCTGATTGCCCAGGTGGAAGAGGGCGTCAGCGGCTTGCCCCAGGCGCAGAACTTGGGCGGGGATTACCTGCTGCCCGGCCTGGTCGAGCTGCACACCGACAACCTGGAAAAATACATGAGCCCACGGCCGGGGGTGGATTGGCCATCGGCCTCGGCAGTGCTGACCCACGATGCGCAGATCGCCTCGGCGGGCATCACCACGGTGTTCGATGCCCTGGCGATTGGTGACGTCAATCCGCGCGGCAAGCGTATGCAGCAACTGCCGGCGATGCTCGAAGCGATTGCTTCAGCGGCAGTGGCCGGGCATCTGCGCGCCGATCACCGCCTGCACCTGCGTTGCGAGGTTTGCCACCCCGAGACCCTCGCGGTGTTCCGCGATCTGGTCGAGCACCCGCTGGTGCAGCTGGTCTCGGTGATGGACCACGCGCCGGGCCAGCGCCAGTTCGCCAAGGAAGACAAATACCGCGAGTACTACATGGGCAAGTACCACCTCAGCGAGACGGAGATGAATGCCTTTATCGTCGAGCAGGTGGACAACTCGCGGCAGTACAGCGACCGCCAGCGCCGCAGCATTGTTGCCGATTGCCAGGCCCGTGGCATTTCCGTGGCCAGCCATGACGACGCGACCCTGGCCCATGCGCAAGAGTCGGCGAGCTTTGGCATGTCCATCGCCGAATTTCCCACCACCCTGGAGGCGGCCAAGGCCAGCCACGAGCTGGGTCTGAAGGTGCTGATGGGCGCGCCGAATATCGTGCGCGGTGGTTCGCACTCGGGCAACATCGCCGCCGCCGAACTGGCCCGGCATGGCGTACTGGATATCCTCTCCAGCGACTACTACCCGTCCAGCCTGTTGCAGGCTGCTTTGCTGCTGGCCGGGCAGGATAACGGCTATGATCTGCCGCGAGCGATTGCCACTGTCAGCCGCGTGCCGGCACAGGCCGCGGGGCTGCATGATCGCGGCGAAATCCGCGTCGGCCTGCGTGCCGATCTGGTGCAGGCACAGGTACATGCGGGCCAGGCGGTGATCCAGCAAGTCTGGCGACAAGCGAAAAGGGTGTTCTGATGAGCGGCCGGTTGATCTATCTGATGGGGCCTTCGGGCTCGGGCAAGGACAGCCTGTTGAATGCCGCGCGCGAGCGCCTTGCCGAACGAAATTGTGTGATCGCCCGGCGGGTCATTACCCGCTCGGCGGAAGCGGTGGGCGAGGACGCCATCGGCGTGTCGCCTGCCGAGTTCGACCAGCAGGAAGCCGCCGGCGCTTTTGCCCTGAGCTGGCGCGCCAATGGCCTGGCCTATGGCATCCCACGGCAGATCGATGACTGGCTGGCGGCGGGGCAGGATGTGCTGGTCAATGGTTCGCGCGGCTATCTGCCTCAGGCGCGCGAGCGTTATCCCGAACTGCTGGCAATCCTGCTGCAGGTGGATGAAGCAGCCTTGCGCCAGCGCCTGCAAGCGCGTGGCCGGGAAAGCGCCGAGCAGATCGAGGCCCGCCTGACGCGCAGCCGCGAACTGCAGCCGCTCCCTCACCCCTCTGGGGAGAGGGGAGATGCCGACTCGCAATGGCTGCTGAATAACTCCGGCCCGCTCGAACAGACCGTCACCCAGTTGCTGCAGCTGCTTAGCGATGCGCGCGCATGCGCCTGACCCTGCTCGGCACCGGCGATGCGCGCCAGGTGCCGGTGTACAACTGCAACTGTCCGGCCTGCGCCAGCGCACGGGTAAATCCTGCGCGGCGTCGCGGGCCTTGTTGCGCGTTGGTCGAATGCGGTACGCAGCGCTGGCTGATCGACTCGGGCCTGACCGATCTGTGCGAGCGCTTTGCGCCCCATAGTCTGAGCGGCATTCTGCAAACCCATTACCACGCCGATCACGCCCAGGGCTTGCTGCACCTGCGCTGGGGCCAGGGGCTGATTATTCCGGTGCATGGCCCGGATGATCCAGAAGGCTTGGCCGACCTTTACAAACACCCCGGTATTCTCGATTTCAGCCAGCCGTTTGCGCCCTTCGAGCGGCGGCAACTGGGTGAGTTAAGCGTGGCGGCGCTGCCGCTGAATCACTCGAAACCGACCTTTGGCTATCTATTGGAAGGCTTAACGGCGAGTGGCGAACAGCGGCGTATCGCCTATCTGACAGACACCCTCGGTGTTCCAGACGCCAGTGCCGAGGTACTGCGCCAACAGCCGTTGGATCTGCTGGTGCTGGATTGCTCCACCGCGCCGCAGCCCACCGCCCCGCGCAACCACAACGACCTGACCCGCGCGCTGGAGGTGGCCCTGCAGTTGCAACCGAGAGAAACCGTGCTGACCCATATCGGCCACAGCTTCGACGCCTGGCTGCTGGAACACCCCGATGCCTTGCCTGCGGGGGTTAGCCTGGCCTTTGATGGGCGAGTGTTATGAACGCCCGTCGCGTGACACTGCTGCTATGCGGAGCGGAAACCCTGGGCATGGCCGGCTTTGCTTTGTTTGCCGCCTTGCTGCCGGACTTTCAGGCGCTTTGGGGGCTGAGCAATACCCAGGCGGGCTGGATCGGTGGCGGGTTCTTTCTCGGTTATATGGTTGCGGTGCCGATCCTTACCGGGCTGACCGACAAATACGATGCGCGGCTGATCTACCTCGCCGCGATGCTGCTGACTGCCGTGGCCAATGCCGGCTTTGTCTTCGCCGATGGCTTCTGGTCGGCCCTGGCCTGGCGAGTGTTAGCGGGCGTCGGCCTGGCCGGCACCTATATGCCGGGGCTCAAGGCGCTGTCCGAGCGCATCGAAGGGCCGGCGCAGTCGCGCGCGGTGGCGTTCTATACGGCGAGCTTCGGTTTGGGCACGGCGCTGTCGTTTATTCTCGCCGGCGAGTTGGCCAGGTTCGGCGGCTGGCAGTTGCCGACTCTGCTCAGCGGTGTTTGCGCCTTGCTGGCCTGGGCCATGGTCTATTGGGGGTTGCAGCCCAAGGCGGTGGTGCAGCATGCCCCGCGCAAGCTGCTGGATTTGGCCCCATTAAAGAGCCGCGCAGTGGCGGCTTACTGCCTCGCTTATGCGGTGCATAACCTTGAGCTGTTTGCTCTGCGCGCCTGGGTGGTGGCCTTTGTGGTGTTCTCCGGGCACTTGCAGGGCAGCGATCCCTGGCTGTCCGGCACCTGGGTGGCGATGTTGGTAACCCTGATCGGCATGCCAGCGAGCATCTTCGGCAACGAGCTGGCGCTGCGTTTCGGCCGCCAGCGCTGGCTGATCGCGGTGATGCTCAGCTCGGCCGTGCTGGCGCTGTTTATCGGCCTGAGTGCGGCCTTGCCGTTCTGGCTGATGCTGGTGCTGGTGCTGCTTTACAGCATCACTGTAACTGCCGATTCGTCATCCCTGACGGCTGGTCTGATTGCTGTGGCCCCGGCCAGCCACCGCGGCACTGCCATGGCGCTGTATTCCTGCACCGGCTTTAGCGGCGCCTTCCTCGGCCCGCTGCTATTCGGTATCAGCCTGGATCTATTGGGCGACAAGAGCCTGCTCGGCTGGTGGGCGGCATTTGCCCTGATGGGCCTGCTACTGCTGCTCGGCCCGCTGGCACTGTGGTGGGCGGGTAAGGCAAAGTCGGAAAGCGCCCTGCGGCAGCCGCATGCGGAGGCGGCATAGGCAAGGCGATCTCACGCCTCAATCCAGCGGCAACTCGGTGGTGCGCTTAACCTCGCTCATGGCGATATGCGAGTGCGCTTCGTGCACATGCGGGCGTTGCAGCAGGTGGTCGCGCAGAAAGCGTTCGTAGCTGGCGATGTCCTTGGCCACGACCTTGAGCAGGTAATCCGAGCCGCCGGCCATGGTGAAGCACTCCAGCACCTCGGGGTAACCGACCACCGCCTGCTCGAATTCTTCCAGGTTGCTGCGCCCGTGCGCCGACAGTTTGATATCGACAAATACGGTGATGCTGAAGCCCAGTTGCTTGTGGCTGAGCAGGGCAACTTTGCGCTCGATAATGCCTTCTTCCTGCATGCGGTGAATCCGCCGCCAGCAGGGGGATTGTGACAATTCAACCTTCTCGGCGATCTCGGCGGCGGAGAGGTCAGCGTTGTGTTGCAGCAGGCGGAGAATCTTGCGGTCGATGGGGCTGAGTTTTTCTTGCATGACTGTTCCGAATTTTTTGTTCTTGTTGGATTAATCATGCGCAGTATCTGCAAAACGGCCAGCAAAAAGAAATAAAAAAGCCGCGCGCTCCGTTCATATTCTTGGCCATGCGCCTTGTGTGGTGATCCCGCACTAGGCTTAACAAGGGTGGCATTCACCGTTGCCAACCCAGCTCTCGATAAAAATAACAGGAGCACCACCATGTCTCTGGCCGAAATCCGCCTGGATGACAAGTACCGCCTTGCTACCGGTCACCTCTACCTGACCGGCACCCAGGCGCTGACCCGCCTGCCTATGCTGCAGAAGCAACGCGACGCAGCTCATGGCCTGAATACCGCGTGCTTTATTTCCGGCTACCGGGGCTCGCCGCTGGGCAACCTCGACAAGAGCCTGTGGGACGCCAAGCAGTACCTCAAAGAAAACCACATCCACTTCCAGCCGGGCGTCAACGAAGAGTTGGCCGCCACCTCGGTGTGGGGCAGCCAGCAGACCAGCCTGTTCCCCGGCGCGCGCTACGACGGCGTGTTCGCCATGTGGTACGGCAAGGGCCCGGGTGTGGACCGCTGCGGTGATGTGTTCAAACACGGCAACTCGGCCGGCGTTTCCGAGCATGGCGGCGTGCTGCTGCTGGCTGGCGACGACCATGGCTGCAAGTCTTCGAGTATCGCCAACCAGAGCGAGCATGCGT
Source organism: Pseudomonas sp. (assembly GCA_044240245.1). GTDB lineage: Bacteria > Pseudomonadota > Gammaproteobacteria > Pseudomonadales > Pseudomonadaceae > Aquipseudomonas. The sequence goes on from JBIHZW010000033.1 coordinate 6,726, forward strand.
TTATTGCTGCCTCGATTCCGGTGCTCAACCCGGCCAACGTTCAGGAAATTCTCGATTACGGCATCATCGGCTGGGAGCTGTCGCGCTACAGCGGTTGCTGGGTGGCGCTGAAAACCATCGCCGAGAACGTCGATTCTTCCGCCGTGGTGGATGTTGATCCGCTGCGTATGCAGGTGAAAATTCCCGAGGATTTCCAGCTGCCGGAAGACGGCGTGTATATCCGCTGGCCGGACCCACCCCTGGCTCAGGAAGCGCGCCTCAACACCTACAAAATCTACGCAGCCCGCGCCTTTGCGCTGGCCAACAACCTCAACCAGATCAAACTCGATTCACCCAACCCGCGCCTTGGCATTATCACCACCGGCAAGTCCTATCTGGACGTGCGTCAGGCGCTGGATGACCTCGGCCTGGATGAAGCGCTGTGCGCCCAGGTGGGCCTGCGCGTGCTTAAGGTCGGCATGAGCTGGCCGCTGGAACCTGTGTCGGTGCATGAATTCGCCGAGGGTCTGGACGAAATTCTGGTGGTGGAGGAAAAGCGCAGCATCATCGAAGACCAGCTCACCGGTCAGCTTTACAACTGGCCCGTGGGCAAGCGCCCGGTGGTAGTGGGCGAGTTCGATGAAGCCGGCCATTCGCTGCTGCCGAACCTCTCCGAACTAACCCCCGCGATGATCGCCCGCGCCATCGCCAAGCGCCTCGCACCGATCTACAGCAGCGCCAGCATCGACGAGCGTCTGGCCTTCCTCGCGGCCAAGGAAGCCTCGCTGGCCGCGCCCAAGCACACCACCGTGCGCACCCCGCATTTCTGCTCCGGCTGCCCGCACAACACCTCGACCAAACTGCCGGAAGGCAGCCGCGCCCAGGGCGGTATCGGTTGCCACTACATGACCCAGTGGATGGACCGTAACACCGACACCTTTACCCAGATGGGCGGCGAGGGTGCGACCTGGATCGGCCAGGCGCCGTTTACCGACACTCCGCATATCTTCCAGAACCTTGGTGACGGCACCTACTTCCACTCCGGCCAGCTGGCCCTGCGTGCGTCTGTGGCTGCCGGGGTGAATATCACTTACAAGATTCTCTACAACGACGCGGTGGCCATGACCGGCGGCCAGCCCATCGACGGCGAACTGCGCGTTGATCAACTGAGCCAGCAGGTGTACGCCGAAGGCGTGAAACGCATCGCCCTGGTCACCGATGAGCCGGATAAATACCCAACCCGCAACACCTTCGCGCCCATCGTCACCTTCCATCATCGCCGCGACCTGGATGCCGTGCAGCGTGAGCTGCGCGAGTTCAAGGGCTGCTCAGTGATCATCTATGACCAGACCTGCGCCACCGAGAAACGCCGTCGGCGCAAGCGCGGCAAGCTGGTCGATCCGCAGAAGCGCGCCTTTATCAACCCGGCCGTGTGTGAGGGTTGTGGCGATTGCAGCGTCAAGTCCAACTGCCTGTCGGTGCTGCCGCTGGAAACCGAACTGGGCCGCAAGCGCGAGATCGACCAGAACTCCTGCAACAAGGATTTCAGCTGCGTTGAAGGCTTCTGCCCAAGCTTTGTCACCGTGCACGGCGGCAGCTTGCGCAAACCCACGGCCGTCGGCCTGGGCGCGCTATTTATCGCCTTGCCGGAGCCGCGCCAACCGGCGCTGGATCGCCCCTGGAATATCCTTCTGCCAGGTGTCGGCGGCAGCGGCGTAACCACCGTCGGCGCCTTGCTCGGCATGGCCGCGCATATCGAAGGCAAGGGCTGCAGCGTGCTGGATCAGGCTGGCCTGGCGCAGAAGTTCGGCCCGGTGATTACCCATATCCGCGTTGCCGCCAAGCAGGACGACATCTTTGCCGTGCGCATCGCCGCCGGGGAAACCGACCTGTTGCTCGGCTGCGATCTGGTGGTGTCGGCCAGCGAAGAAGCCCTGGCCAAGCTGAATGACAAGATCGCCCATGCGGTGGTCAACAGCCATGAAGCGGCCACCGCCGAATTCACCCGCAACCCCGATGCCCAGGTGCCTGGCGCAGCCATGCGCGAGGCGCTGATCGAAGCGGTGGGCGCGAGCAAAACCCACTTTGTCGATGCCAGCCGCCTGGCCACGCGCCTGCTCGGCGATAGCATCGCCACCAACCTGTTTATGCTCGGTTTTGCTTACCAGAAGGGCCTGGTGCCGGTTTCCGCAGAAGCCATCAACAAGGCCATCGAGCTTAACGGCGTGGCCGTGCAGCTCAATCAGCAGGCATTCCTTTGGGGCCGTCGTGCTGCCCATGATGCGGTCGCCGTGGAGCGTCTGGCCAAGCCGGAAGTGATCGAAGCGCCGCATTGCCAGACCCTGGAAGACATCATCGCTGACCGCGTGGTGCGCCTGACTGCCTACCAGAACGCCGCCTACGCCGAGCGCTACCGCGAGCAGGTGGCGCGGGTGCAGCAAGTCGACAAGAGCGCTGACCAAGCGTTGAGCAAGGCCGTGGCGCGTTACTACTTCAAGCTGCTGGCCTACAAGGACGAGTACGAAGTGGCGCGGCTATACAGCGACGGCAGCTTTATCCGTCAGCTGGAAGCGCAGTTCAGCGGCGATTACCGTCTGGAATTCCACCTGGCACCTAGCTGGCTGAGCAAGCCGGATGCCAGCACCGGCGAGCCGCGCAAGCGTCAGTTTGGCGCCTGGATGCTCAAGGCCTTCGGCGTACTGGCCAAGTTCAAGTTTCTGCGTGGCACACCGCTGGACCTGTTCGGCTACAGCGCCGAGCGCAAACTGGAACTGCAGTTGATCGACGACTACGAGCAGGATCTGGACTACCTGTTCAAGGAACTCAACGCCGACAACTACCGCACCGCGCTGGCCCTGGCCGAGTTGCCGGAGCAGATCCGCGGCTATGGCCACGTCAAGGAACGCAGCCTGGCCAAGGTGCGCGAGCAGAGCGCTCAGCTTAAGGCGCGCATGGTCGTCAGCCAGATCGCCGCTGTGCAGCTGTTCGAGCCGGCCGCTTAACAAACCCCTGACGCTTATAACCCTCACCCTCTCCCCTAACCGGGAGAGGGCGACCTCTTACAACAAAAAAACGAGGCACCTATGTCCGTGTTTTCCCATATCGATTTCGACCACCACGAGCAGGTGGTCTACGGCCACGACAAGGCCAGCGGCCTGCGGGCGATTATCGCCATTCACAACAGCAACCTAGGCCCGGCCCTCGGCGGTTGCCGCATGTGGCCCTACGCCAATGATGATGAAGCGCTGCGCGATGTGCTGCGCCTGTCGCGCGGCATGACCTACAAATCGGCCCTGGCCAACCTGCCGCTGGGTGGCGGCAAAGCGGTGATCATCGGCGACCCGCATACCGGCAAGAGCGCGGCGCTGTTCCAGGCCATGGGTGATTTTGTCGACAGCCTCGGCGGGCGCTATATCACCGCCGCCGACTCCGGCACCGGCGTTGCGGAAATGCAGATCATGGCCGAGCGCACTCGCCACGTATCCGGCGCCGAGCTGCGCGAAGCCTTCGCTGGTGGTACGCGCAATGGCGATCCGTCACCTTCCACCGCTTACGGGGTGTTTATCGGCATTCAGACCGCAGTCAAACACCGCCTGGGCCGTGATGACCTGCACGGCCTGAAAGTCGCGATCCAAGGGGTAGGGCAGGTGGGCTTCGATCTGGCGCGCCAGCTGAAAGCCGCCGGCGCCGAGCTGTGGGTAACCGATATCGTCGAGGCCAATGTGCGTCGCGCGGTCGAGCTGCTGGGTGCAACCGCTGTCACCCAGCAGGCGATTTTCGGCCTGGATGTTGATGTATTCGCGCCGTGCGCCATGGGCGGCATTATCAACCAGCAAACCTTGGAAGCCCTGCGCGCACCGATTATCGCCGGGGCCGCCAACAACCAACTGGCCGATGCCAGCCTGGCGGAAACCCTGCGCCGCAACGAGTGCCTGTACGCACCGGATTACGCGATCAACGCCGGCGGGATTATCGACGTCTGCTACGAACGCACCGGCGGCAGCGCCGCACAGCTCAAAGCGCATATCGAAGGCATCGGCGCGACCCTGGAACAGATCTTCCAGCGCGCCGATGCGGCAAGCAAAACTACCGTAGAGATCGCCGATCAATTAGCCGAAGAACGGTTCGGTCGTTAAAAACAGCGCACTACTGGCAGTTTTTGCAAACCCCGTAGGAGCGGGCCATGCCCGCGATGCTTTCAGGTCAACATCGATTCGCGGGCATGGGACTAGGCGTCCCCTCCCGCTCCTACAACGTCTTAATCCAGCGTCAGCGCCAAACTAATCCCATGCGGCTTAAACCCCAGGTTGGCATAAAAGGCATGGGCGGCCTCACGGCTCTGGCTGCTGGACAGCGCCACCTTGTAACAACCCCAGGCGCGGGCGCGTTCGATGGCTTTGCCCATCAGCGCCTGGCCAATCCCCAAGCCGCGCGCCTCAGTATCCACCACCACATCTTCAAGAATCGCCGAGCGGGCAAAGTTGTGCGCCAGGTGCTCAATCAGGTTGACCGTGCAGGTGCCGAGCAACTTACCGTCACGCTCGGCAACCAGCACCACACGGCTTACCGGCAGCTCACTCAGGCGCAAAGCCAGCAGCTTGGCATCGGCACGCGGCTCATCGGGCGCGAGCTGCTGTAGCAAGGCAGCCAGGGCAGCAGCATCGTTAACGCTGACGGCCCGCAGGTGAAAATCGGCAAAAGGCGAATCCGGCAGATGATGCGAAGCAGCGGGGCGCATGGCGATCTCCTCTCCTTATGACAGCCGGTTGGCAGTCAGTTGGCAGTATGGCGCCGAGATGATGGCAGCGGCATGACAAAACCAGCCAGGCTCGCTAAGATGCCGCCCGCTGGTGGCCCGTCTATCCAGCCTTGGTTCCCATAGTTCAATGGATAGAATAAGCCCCTCCTAAGGGCTAGATACTGGTTCGAATCCAGTTGGGAACGCCATTTTTTCTGCCAGTGATTAACTGCCGTCTTCTGCTTTCTCTGCGCTGATCCTTCCACGTCCTACTACCTGTCCCGACGCCCATGCTCATACTGCCGGGGCGGGCTTGCTGCGCGGTGCATAATGCTAACGCCTTAAAATTGTGCGCTTATCGCCCTGAATATGCGCATTCATTTGCCTGTATTTATCTGCGCAATAGAGCGCTAGCTTTATGCTTGCGCACCAAAAAGATTCATCAAAGCGACATTTTGCGCTGTTATGGCGCCAGGCTGACTGCTAGAGTGCGGCGCACTTTTCAGTCGATCTGCCCTGTGTCCTGGGCACTGTTTGGGTACCCCTATGAGCGAATCCGTCGAGCTTTTCCTTTCCCGCTTGAAGCAGCGTGACCCTCACCAGCCGGAGTTTCATCAGGCCGTGGAAGAAGTGCTGCGTTCGCTGTGGCCATTCCTCGAAGCCAATCCGCGTTACCTGCAGGCCGGCATTGTTGAACGTATGGTCGAGCCGGAGCGGGTAGTACTGTTTCGCGTGTCTTGGGTCGATGACGCTGGGCGGGTGCAGGTCAACCGTGGCTATCGGGTGCAGATGAGCAGCGCCATTGGCCCTTACAAAGGCGGCCTGCGTTTCCACCCTTCAGTCAACCTTGGCGTGCTCAAGTTCCTGGCCTTTGAGCAGGTGTTTAAAAACTCGCTGACCTCGCTGCCCATGGGCGGCGGTAAGGGTGGCTCGGACTTCGACCCGAAGGGCAAAAGCGACAACGAAGTAATGCGCTTCTGCCAGGCCTTTATGAGCGAGCTGTACCGCCATATCGGTGCCGACCTGGACGTGCCCGCCGGTGATATCGGTGTTGGCGGCCGCGAGATCGGTTATATGTTCGGCCAGTACAAACGCTTGGCCAACCAGTTCACCTCGGTGCTGACCGGCAAAGGCATTACCTACGGCGGCAGCCTGATCCGTCCAGAAGCCACCGGTTATGGCTGCGTGTACTTCGCCCAGGAAATGCTCAAGCGCATCAATCGTGGCGTTGAAGGGCAGCGCGTGGCCATCTCCGGTTCCGGCAACGTGGCGCAGTACGCGGCGCAGAAGGTAATGGAACTGGGCGGCATGGTGGTGTCCATGTCGGATTCTGAAGGCACCCTGCATACCCCTGATGGCCTGACCGAGGAGCAGTGGCAGCACCTGATGGAGCTGAAAAACGTGCGTCGTGGACGTCTTAGCGAAATGGCCGCGCACTTCAAACTGAACTTCCTTGTCGGTCAGCGTCCTTGGCACCTGCCGTGCGACATCGCCCTGCCATGCGCCACACAGAATGAACTGGATGCCGAGGATGCTAAAGCGCTGCTGAGCAACGGCTGCTTCTGCGTGGCCGAAGGGGCGAATATGCCCTCGACCTTGGAAGCGGTGGATCTGTTTATCGACGCGGGCATCTGCTTTGCCCCAGGCAAGGCATCGAATGCTGGCGGCGTGGCCACCAGCGGCCTGGAAATGAGCCAGAACGCCATGCGCCTGAACTGGACAGCCGGTGAAGTGGATGAACGCTTGCACAGCATCATGCAAAGCATCCACAGCGCCTGTGTGCGCTACGGCGAAGAGAACGGACGAGTCAACTACGTCAAAGGTGCCAACATCGCCGGCTTCGTCAAAGTCGCCGACGCCATGCTGGCGCAGGGTGTGGTCTAACCCGCGTCGATCCTGGCACGCTCTGCCGCCAACAAAAAATGCCCGCGCAATGCGGGCATTTTTTTATTCGCTCTAAGCTAATGCGCACAGCGAGTGCGCGGCGCATTAGCCGGCCTCTGACGGCTTAGTTACCGCGGTAGGTGGAGAAGCCGTATGGGCTGAGCAGCAACGGAATGTGGTAGTGCGGCACGGTGCCGTCGACTTCGAAGATCACCGGCACTTCTGGGAAGAAGCTCGCTGTAGCGTGCTTCTTGAACCATTCACCTGTCTTGAACGTCACGCGGTAAGTGCCTTTTTCCAGCGCTTTTTCTGCTGGGTACAGGGCGGTGATGCGCCCTTGTTCATTGGTTTCACCGCTGTTGAGCATGTTCCAGCTGTTACCGTCCTGCTTTTCCAAGGTCACGCTAACTTCAGGCGAGGGCAGGCCATCTTGCAGGTTCAGCACGTGCACGCTCAGCGGATTGCCTGCCGCCAGGGCCAGGGAGGAGAGGCCGCTGAGTACGGCGCCGGCAAATAGAGTTTTCAGCAGTTTCATGGTGTGACTCCTAATTAGTGAGTGGTGGGTAAAATTTGAGCAATGGCTTTCAGGGCGCAGCCTTCATCGATCTCAGCGCCGCCGGCGCCTGCGACACCGATGGCACCGATGACCTGATTTCCCACCGTCAATGGCACGCCGCCGCCGAGTAGCAGCAGCTCATCGAGGGTGTTGAGATTCTCGGCATCCGGGTTGTTGCGGGCACGTTCAGACAGCAGGCGTGTGGCGGTTTTGGTCGACAGTGCGGTAAAGGCTTTACGCTGCGCCGCCAGGGTGTTGTGCGGGCCGACATTGTCGTCACGCTGCACTGCAACCAGGTTGCCGCCACGGTCGACTACAGCGGCAACGCCGGTACGGCCATCGGCATGGCATGCCGCCAGCGTGGCGCTGAGTAAGTTGTTCGCCAGCGCCAGGGTGACGTCTGGGCGCTGGGCAACTTGTGCGTCAGTGGCCCATACGGCGGGTGAACTCATGGCCAATGCGAGTAATGACAGGGTGGCGTTACGGATAAGCATGCCGTTCTCCAGGGTTAGGCTCAGCTGAGCAATTGCTGGCCATACTGCCCAAGTGCCGCCGCCAAACCGATTGCGACTGGATTACCAATTTGTAATGGGAGCGTGATGCATATCGGCCTAGGCTATGCGCCTGTGCTGGAGGAAAAGATGCGCATTCTGGTTGTTGAAGACGAAGTAAAAACTGCGGATTACCTGTGCAAAGGCTTGAGCGAGTCGGGGTATCGCGTGGAAATTGCCTTGAACGGTCTGGATGGCCAGCATCTGGTGCAAGAGCATGAGTTCGATCTGATCATTCTTGACGTCATGTTGCCTGGCCTGGATGGCTGGCAGCTGCTGCAGATCATTCGGCGCAAGCTGCAAACGCCCGTGCTGTTTTTAACGGCGCGCGATGCGATTGAAGACCGGGTCAAAGGCTTGGAGTTGGGCGCCGATGATTATCTGGTCAAACCTTTTTCTTACGCCGAATTACTGGCGCGGGTGCGTACCCTGCTGCGCCGTGGTCCGCCGCGTGAGGTCGAGCAGTTTCAGGTTGCCGACCTGCACATGGACGTGTTGCGGCGAAAGGTTACGCGCACTGGCGAACGCCTGACTTTGACCAATAAGGAGTTTGCCCTGCTGCATCTTTTGCTCAGTCGCGAGGGTGAGGTGTTGTCGCGTACGCTGATTGCTTCCCATGTATGGGAGATGAATTTCGACAGCGACACAAATGTGGTCGACGTGGCTATTCGTCGTCTACGCGCCAAGGTCGATGACCCGTATCCGCTCAAGTTGATCCATACCTTACGCGGAATGGGCTACATGCTTGAGGTACAGTCGTGAGGCTTTGGTCGAGCGCGCTGAGCGTGCGCCTGGCATTAATGTTCGCCTTGGTCAGTGCACTGCTATTGGGCTCGATTGGCTTTTACATGTACCAGTCGCTGCAGCGCGAAATCGCCTGGCGCGATGACCAGGCTCTGCTCGGTCGGCTAGAACGTATGCAAGCATTGCTCGACGACAGCGAGAGCATCGACGCTCTGCGTAGCAGGCCGCAGCTCTACGAGAACATGCTGGGCAACCGCGATAGCCTGCTGTGGATAGTAGATGAGGGGGGGCAGCGGCTGATCGAAATTAATCCAACCTTATTGCCGCTGCCAGTGTTGCCACCAGCCCCCCAATCAGCGCTTGGAGATAGCTTTACCAGCGAACCTTTACGCCTAGCCTGGCTGGATGTAATCCGTGGTGATCGCCGTTTGACCTTGATTGCCGGTAAGTTGCTGAGCGAGCGTGAGCAGATGCTCAGTGCGTATCGCCTCAAGCTCTGGTTGGCCTTGTCTGTCGGTACGTTTTTAGCCTTTGCCCTCGGCTGGCTGGTCAGCCAGCGTGGCTTGCGCCCAGTTCGTCAGCTGGCTATGCGCGCAGCTGCCATTGACGTGCAGCACCTTCACCTGCGCATCGATGAGTTCAAAGACGTGAGTGAGTTGCAGGCGCTCAGTTACGCCCTCAATCAGATGCTCTCGCGCCTGGAAGATGGCTTCGCCCAGTTATCGCGTTTTTCCGAGGACCTGGCCCACGAGATGCGCACGCCGCTTAGTAACTTGATGGGGCACACGCAACAAACTCTCGGTCGTAATCGTTCGGTTGAGGATTACCAGAATCTGCTGATATCCAATCTGGAGGAATACGAGCGCTTGGCTCGGATGATCGACAGCATGTTATTTCTGGCGCGCACAGAACATGCCAATGCCTCGATCAACTGCGAGGTAGTCGACCTCCATGAATTGGTCGAGCAGTTATGCGAGTACTTCGAGGGCATGGCACAGGAGCGTTCAATTGATCTGATTAACCGGGCCAGTGGCGAGTTGCTGGTCGACCCACAATTATTGCGTCGTGCCTTAGCCAATCTCTTGGCTAATGCGCTGCGCTATGGCACGCCGCACAGCGCTGTGAGCATCCGTAGTTGTTTGCACGACGGAGTGTGTGAAATCAGTGTGCATAACTGCGGTGAACCCATTGCCACCGAGCACCTGCCACGTCTGTTCGAGCGTTTTTATCGCTGCGACCCTTCACGAAATCAGCCTGATGACTCCGGTGGTCTTGGGTTGGCCATTGTGCGCTCGATCATGCTCGCCCATGGCGGGCAGGTCAGTGTTGTGAGCGGCGAGATAGGTACGAGTTTTAGTTTATTGTTTCCAGCATCCCGCCCTTAATCCAGAAAGCAAAAAGCCCCGAAACCATATGGTTTCGAGGCTTTAGATTCTGCGATTTGGAGCGGGCGATGGGAATCGAACCCTCTGTTTCTGTCTGCGTTATCCCGCAAAGCCTTGCTATTCCTGGGCTCTAGCTAACTCACCACTGCATTGATCCGCTTTTCTTCGCTGTGATTTCGACACTTTTTCGACACGTCAGCTAGACAGCCTTGAGGCCGATCAGTAGCGTCTAGCCATTACGGTGCCTTGGCTGGTTTGGTACGTGTGGCCTTCATGTCGCTTTTTCACCTGGGCTAGTCGCGTTTGTCATTTTCGCGTCTATGTAAATCAAGGGTTTACTGCGTGACAACGGACGTTATCAGACATCTCAAGGTGTGTTATGCGGCAGCAATGTCGCCTAATTAATAGTTAGTGGCTATCCAGTGACAGAGAAAAATTTCTACAGATTCGGAGCACTTATCGCATATTGCGCTGTAGGCATATTCTTTATGTTTAGCCGTGACTTACGCGATATTCTGGTAAATACTTACCTCATAGTAACCACCATTCCATTTGCACTAACCTACATAATATACGTAATAAATTCATCAAAATCACAAAAGGCAACTAGTGGCCTTTACCTAGCACCAATCCATTTCGCAATCATATCAATACCATATGCACTCACAGCCTCACTAATTTCGAGCCCTGAAAAAGATATAAATACCTCATTGAGCATCGGACTTAAGTTTGGCTTATTTTCCGCCTTACTTGGAATCATCTTTGGTTACCTTCTTGTATTTTCTCTGCGTTCAATAGCAAAAATATTATTCTTAAACAGGCCACTAACAAGACGCTGAAGATACTCGTTTCACTCGTTGGGACGGGCTAAAGCCCGCCCCTTAGCTTAATCGTTAGGTGCCACATGAGCAGATTCAGAAAACTTGTCGACTCCTTTAAACGTAGAAACGCCAATGTATCTGACTGGTATCAAGTGTCATTTAATGAATTCCAGATTAGTATTTCTGCGCAGCCACCAGGAAAAGAGCCATGGGAGCAGTCAGTTACTTGGGAATCAATTATCCGCATTTTATGGCAAGGCGAAGGCGGGTCAATCTCAGATGGTGTTTATTTATTTACGTCTGAGCGAAGCGAAAGTTACGTCATACCTTCGGACGCGAAAGGAGGCGAGAGTTTTGTGAAGGAACTAATAAACAGGGAATATTTTTCTTCGCAAAAATTTAGTGAAGCAGTGCTTCAACCATATGGTACTTACTGCTGGCCCGAAAATGAGCAAACCACCTAACTAGTGGTTCAAATCGTTCGCTTCGCTCACTGGGACGGGCTAAAGCCCGCCCCTTAACCAAACGTTAGCAACCATGCCTATAAAAATCAGCAGCCCTGCAAATATCCTAGTTCTATTCACACTCGCGCTGGCAGCATTAGGCGGTATTTTCTTCGGTCTATATTCATGCGGCGGTTACTACTGGCACATCCAAGCTTACTGGATTTCTGCGTTGCTATTTGTCGTTGGCTCCGTCACGTTCAAGAACCAAGTGCTAAACACCTTAGGCTCCAAGCTTCTATTTCCAATAATTTACTTGGCCCTCTTCTTGGCTTCACAGTCAGTCGCTGCTACGTTCTATCCATCAGCCCCTGAAAGTTTCTCAGAGTTCATGCGCAATTTTCTTATAACTGTTGAGTACGGCCCATGCGCTTAGCAATCGCGCTCGCATCGCTGCTAACAATGCGCTCAAATCGCTCACTTCGTTCGCTGGGACGGGCTTTAGCCCGCCCCTTAGCTTAATCGTTAGGGTCAAAACAAATAACGGAGTACCACGCACATGGAAGTCAGATGCAACTCACTAAATGAAGTCCGTGAAAACGTCGACAAAATTGATCGTGAAATCGTTTCGTTACTCGCTAGACGCGGTAATTTTGTCGCTCAAGCTGCATCATTCAAAAAAACAACAGATGAAGTAAAAGCCCCCAATCGAGTCGAACAGGTTATTGCAAAAGTCACAGCACTCGCACAAGAGCATGGTGCAAACCCTATGGTAGTAGAAAGTGTTTATCGCGCAATGATATCGGCGTTCATTGAGGCAGAGCTAAAAGAGCACTCTCTGCTTAACGCACATAGCGTAAACCCTAACTAGTGGTTCAAATCGTTCGCTTCGCTCACTGGGACGGGCTAAAGCCCGCCCCTTAACCAAACGTTAGGGAAAACATGGGAACCCTCGACAGATCGGCCGCCGCACTACGTATTTTCGGGGACGATCTTATTCCCGAAGATATAAGTAAAACTCTATGCGCCAAGCCAACCAAATCGTTTCGAAAAGGCGATGAAGAAATAGGAAGGGTTACCGGAAAAATCCGAACTCACAAAACAGGCGGCTGGCTACTTAGTGTCGAGCGACGAAGTCCTGAAAATCTAGAAGAGCAGATTTTCGAAATATTAAATCAGCTATCACAAGAAACTTCTGCATGGCAAGAGCTTTGCTCTCGATATCAAGTCGATCTTTTTTGTGGGGTTTTTATGGCCAACAGCAATGACGGATTAATGCTTTCCCCAGAAGCACTTCTAGCACTCGGGTCTCGCGGCATCAAACTCGACCTAGACATATACGATGCAGCAGAGTAATCCGCGCCACTCCCTAACTAGTGGTTCAAATCGCTCGCTTCGCTCACTGGGACGGGCTAAAGCCCGCCCCTTAACCAAACGTTAGAGTGCACAAAGGAATACAGCGTGAACGAAATAATCCTATATGTAGGACTTGGAATATTTATTATTGGCGGCATTGGCTTGCTAATCGCCGCATTCAGAACGAGCATACTCTGGGGGCTTGCTGTACTACTCATTGCGCCAGTGGCTTTACTTTACTTACTCATTCACTGGCAAGACGCGAAAGGCCCATTCAAAACGCAAGTATTTGGATTCCTTATCATATTGCTCTCTGCATATTTAAGCGGAGGCATTAACTTACCACCCTCTATTAATTCGGTATTCTCGTCTTCGCCTGTCATCTCAAATGAGAATATAACAGCACCATCTCTAAGCGATGGATTTTCTTCTTCCCCAGTCGGCTCAAGCCAACAATTCAAATGTGACGGCAGGCAGCACTGTAGCCAAATGCGTTCAAGAGCCGAAGCCGAGTTTTTCCTCCGAAACTGTCCTAACACAAAAATGGATGGCGACAATGACGGAATTCCATGTGAAAACGACTCCCGGTTTTAGAAATTGTGCAACGCACACTCTAACAAATGGTTCAATTCACTCGCTTCGCTCGCTGGGACGGGCTAAAGCCCGCCCCTTAACCAAACGTTAGG
>JBIHZW010000219.1:0-6244 GCA_044240245.1 Pseudomonas sp.
CCGACCAGGCCGCCGGTCAGCCACAGGCCGCTGGTGCCATCAATAAAGTATTTGAGCGGCGCGGCCATATTGCCGAAGCGGGTTGGGCTACCGAGTGCCAGGCCAGCGCAGTTCTTCAGGTCATCAAGGCTGGCATACAGCGCGCCTTCGGCCGGGATATCCGCAGCAACTGTTTCACACTCGGCAGATACCGCAGGTACTGTGCGCAAACGCGCTTCCAAACCGCCCATTTCTACGCCACGGGCAATCTGTCGGGCCATTTCTGCAGTGGCGCCATGACGGCTGTAATACAGAACCAGGATGTAAGGCATGCTCACGGCAGAATCTCCAGAATGGTTTCAGGTGGGCGACCGACGACGGCTTTGTCACCGACAACCAGAATGGGCCGCTCAATCAGTTTTGGCTGGCTGACCATGGCTGCGATCAGCTGCGCGTCTGTCAGCTGTGGGTCGCTCAGGTCCAGGGTCTTGTATTCATCTTCGCCGGTGCGCAGCAGTTGCCGCGCGCTGATGCCGAGCTTGCCCAGCAACACCTGTAGCTGAGCGGCGCTGAGCGGTGTTTCCAGGTAGCGCACGATGGTTGGGGTGAGTCCGCGGTCTTCCAGCAATTGCAACGCACTGCGCGATTTTGAGCAGCGCGGGTTATGGTAAAGCGTCATAGCGGTCATGTTCGGGTCGCCTGTTACCTTTGATGGCGGCTATTCTAACCGCTAACGGCACTCACGCCTGCGCCTGCAGCGCAGGTAGCTGGCGTGCAAATGGCTAAGGAGAGGGCATGCGGCAGCGCGTTTACAACCTAGTGGAGTTCTGGCGTTTTCTGTTACAGCGCTTTATTGCCGACCGAGGCACCAGTTATGCGGCGGCCTTGACCTACACCACGCTGTTTGCGGTGGTGCCGATGATGACGGTGACCTTTTCCATGCTCTCGGCCATTCCGGCGTTTCAAGATACCGGCGAGCAGATTCAGAGCTTTATCTTCCGCAACTTCGTGCCCTCTGCCGGGGAAACCCTGCAGCAATACCTGCGCGACTTCACCTCCCAGGCGCGCCAACTGACCTGGATTGGTGTAGGAGTGTTGGCCGCGACGGCGTTCTGGATGTTGGTGACTATCGAGAAGACCTTTAACACTATCTGGCGTGTGCGCCAGCCGCGTCGGGGTGTCTCGAGCTTTCTGCTGTACTGGGCGATTCTCAGCCTTGGGCCGTTGCTGCTCGGTGGCGGCTTTGCCATCAGTACTTACTTTACCTCGCTGTCGCTGATTTCCGGGCCCGATGCCTTAATCGGGGCTCAGGTCGTTCTGAAGTTTATGCCGCTACTTTTTAGCGTGGCAGCATTCACCTTGCTGTATGCCACGGTGCCGAATGCTCAGGTGCCGGTGCGGCATGCGCTGTTGGGCGGTTTGTTCGCGGCGATTCTGTTCGAAGTGGCGAAGATGTTGTTCGGCCTGTATGTGCGCCTGTTTCCCGGTTATCAGCTGATCTACGGTGCATTTGCCACGGTGCCGCTGTTTCTTCTGTGGATCTATCTGTCCTGGCTGATTGTGCTGTTCGGCGCTGAGCTGGTCTGCAACCTGGGGTTTTCCCAGCAATGGCGCAAGCGTGCGGTGCCGCGCTTGTTGATGGCGCTTGGCGTGTTGCGGGTGTTCTATGAGCGCCAGCAATCAGGCTTGAAGGTGCGTTTGCTGGATGTGCAGCGTCAGGGCTGGTCGCTGGCTGAGCATGAGTGGGAAGAGATTCTGGTGTTTCTTGAGCAGCAGAAACTGATTGCACCTACCGGTTCCGGCACCTGGGTGTTGAGCCGCGACCTCGGTCATTATTCGCTGCAGCAACTGCTCAGCCACAGTCCCTGGCCGATGCCAAGGGCGGAGAATTTGCCCGAGGAACTCGATGAGGTCTGGTATCCAGCGCTGCGCAGCGGTTTGACGAAGTTGCAGGAAGAGCAGGCTGCGCTATTTGGTGAAGACCTGGCGACGTGGTTGCGGCCAGAGGCTGAACTGGCAAAGTGACGTAAAACGTCAGTTTGCGGCGTTGTGCTGATGGCGCATGATGGCACTGGCGACCATGGAGGTCGCCAAGCGCGGTTAAAAGGAAGCTGGCACGCTTCTGGCTATCTGTCTTGCAGATAGCGATCAGGTTGCCAGCAGGGCAGGGATTGGCGGAGTGTGAAGGCGTTATGACAGCCAATAAAGGCAAAGTGATTCATCTGTATCAGCGTGATCCGCAAGAGGCTCTCGAGCGCCTTAATCGCATCACCGGCCTGCGCTTCAGCAGCTGGCCACAGTCCTTGGTCAATTCCAACCCGACTGAGCAGCCCGACTCTTCTGGCTTATCTGAAACTGTCACACGACCAGATTCTGAAACCCAGTGTGGCCCGGCAGGAATGCTCTCGCGCTAAACGCAAAACCCCGCGTCAGTGCGCGGGGTTTGTGTGCTGCGGGGTGCTATCAGGCGAGGGCTTGGCGGCTATCGGTTTGTGGCAATTCGACCGCTTGCACAAACAGCTCCTCGACCACCAGGCTAGTCGCCGGCACGGCAGAGCGCAGGCGCACCTGCATTTCTTCGATCTTCAGCTTCACCGGCAGGCGGGCCACGCTGGAAAGCAGGATCTTGCTGTGCTGATTGACTTTACCGTGATCGACCATCACTTCACGGCGGGTGGTGCCGTCGCGATAGCTGATCAACAGGGATACAGGCAGGTTGGCCAGCCCCGGCAGGTGCAGCCAGGCGGCTACGTTGAACTCAGCGACGCGCCCTTCGTACGGGGTGACCTGTAAGCGGGCGAGATTGACGATGGCAGATGGCACAGGGCCGACCAACTTATCGAGGGCTTGGGTCATGGTTGTGTTCCAGGCTAATAACGGATCGCATCAAGCGTGAGTGCGATGAATTATAAGCTTGGCCCACCCGATGAAACTGTGCGCTCGGCCGACGTTCGGCGTGACCTTTCTCGCACTTTTAGCGTATTGGCGAAAAGGCTTAAGCCAGCTGCATCGGGTAGCGGGTGACGGATGCGGTGACCAGATTGGCGGTCGGCAGCGGCAGGATCGCCTGATTGTGCGCGCTGGCCAGCTGCAGCCAGACATTTTCCCCTTCAACAAACTGTCCATTGGGCAGCCATAAGCCATGGTGCCAGCCATTACCTGGTGCCGGGGTGCTCTGCAGCACGCCTGGGTGAGTCTGGGCGCTGGGCGCGCGCCGCAGCCATACCGGACGAGGCAGGCCTTTCAGGTAGCGCAGGCCAAGGTGCAGGCCTTCGCTATTCAGATGCCGCCAACGTACCAGGGCCAGGGTTGGTGTATCGCTGCCGGTGAGCAGCAGCACCAGCTGACCAACCGACAGCTGCGCGGCCTGGTCGGCATTACACAGCAGACGTGCACCGCCTGCGCTGGCGTCGAGCATCTGGGCGCTGGTGCGCAGTGGCCGCTGTTCCAGTAGTTGCGCATGGATGCCGGGCAGGCCGACGATAAGGTTGCATTCGGAACTGTGGTCTGCGCGGGTATGTCGACGTTGCTGGCGCCCCAGCCAGTGTTGTTGTACGCGCTCCAGCAGTTGGCGTTCCGCCTTGCTTTGTAGTGGTGCGGGATCATGCAGGGCCACCAGCAGGGCGCCCAACTCGAAGCGGCGTAAACAGTCCACGCTGCCTTCTGGCGTCTGGGCATAACTCAGGCAGGGTTGCGCCTCGGTTAGGTCGATGGTGGGCCCTTCGATCTCATCGTCCTCGTCCCAGGGCAGCAGACGCGCCAGACCTGCCAGTGGCGAGAGCGCACCGAATAGGAGTTCACATTCGCCATCGGCGAGGTGGAATGGATTGCTCAAGGCCAGCAGCAGCATCTGCTGATAAATGCCACGCAATGTGTTCGCCGGTTGTGGGGTGAACGCTGCTGCCACTGGCTCGTCCAGACAATCCTGATGCTCACCGATCCAGTACAGCAGGTGGCTGTCGCGCCACAGGCTGGGCGGTGGCTCCTGATACAGCTGATAGTGGCGCAGCAGGCTCTGTGCGAGAAAGTGCTGAGCCATATACAGGCACCAGGCCAGGTGCGGACGTGATGGCTGGCGGCCCTGGAGGATTTGCAGCAGCAGGCGTTTGAAGCCGATGGCCAGTTCACTGCACAGATGCACGAACAAGGCCGTGGGAGGATTCTCGCCCTGGTAGGCCTTGCTGTAGTGGCGGTACTGATCGCTGAAGCTTTGCAGTGCGCGCTGCCTTTCGAGTAAGGTCATGGCGCTGCGGTTCAGCCTGAAGAGCAGGCCGAGCGCCTGCTGCAAGGCCAGTTCTGGCGTCTGCAGGCGGGCCTGGGCCAGCTGCTCATTGAGGTCGGCTAGCGGCGCGACATCGGTTTCGAGGATGTCTGGCACTTCCAGGCGCAAGGCATCTAATGTCATATCAACCTTATGAAATCAGGGAGCGAATGCATGGGAATGCGTTTCCAGGCGATCATTCGTGCTGTGGCGGGCGTAGGCATAGGTCTGATTCTGGCCGGTTGCGCTGAAGACATAGGCGTCGATCAATATGGACGAAAGGTAGCGGTTGAGCGCCTGGAAGGCCAGTGGTTAGTGATTAATTACTGGGCGCAGTGGTGCGCACCTTGTCGCACTGAGATTCCCGAGCTCAATGCCCTCGAGCAACAGCTCAAGGAGCAGTCCGTGCAGGTGCTCGGGGTGAACTTCGATGAGCTGCAGGGCGAGAAATTGAACCAGGCGGCGCAGGACATGGGTATTACCTTTACCGTGTTGGCGCAGGACCCGGCTGAGCGCTACCAGTTGCCGCGGGCCGAGGTGTTGCCGGTGACCTATATCGTCGACGATCAGGGGCGTATGCGTGAGCGCTTGCTGGGTGAACAGACTGCTGCCGGTCTGACGGCTCGCCTCACCGCACTCAAGGCGGAGGACTAAGCCGTGGCGCGTACCTGCATGCATGGTTACGTCAGCGGTCGCGTTCAAGGCGTGTGCTTTCGCCAGACAACTGCGGAGCAAGCTGAGCTTCTGGAGCTCGATGGTTGGGTGCGCAACCTGGCCGATGGCCGGGTCGAAGTGCTGTTCGAGGGTGATGAGGCTGCTGTGGCTGAATTGACCAGCTGGTTGCAGCACGGCCCGCAGGCTGCTGAAGTTACCGCGCTGGAGCTACAAGAGCAGGCGCAGCAGGGGATTACCGGATTTATCGTACGGCGCTAGGTCTGATCAGGACGCTGCTTAGGGTTTGACATACCAGAAGTCGTGCCAGAAGCCGACCACCTTGGCTGAGTAGGTGTGTTCGCCCAGGCTGCCGTTATAACGCGCCAGTGCGCGGTTCAGGTCGCCGTTTTCCTTGCGTAAATAGAAACTGAGGATGGTGCAGCCATAACGCAGGTTGGTGGCGTTATCGGTGAGGTTGTCTTGCGGGCGGCCCAGTTCGGCTTTCCAGAAGGGCATCACCTGCATCATGCCTTGAGCGCCGACTGAAGAGATGGCGAAGCGATCGAAATGGCTTTCTGCATGAATCAGTGCAATTACCAGATCAGGGCGCAAGCCGGCTTTGCTGGCTTCGCGATGCACCAGCCGCAGCAGGCTTAGGCGTTCCTCGGCATCCGGGATATAGCGGCGCATGCGCGTGGACATATCCAGCAGCCAGACTTCGGCATCGAAGCGATCTTGGAAGCTGTCGGCCTGGGCCACGGTCTGTTGCAGCAGTTGGCGCAATTCCGGTTCCGGCGCCTGACGCACGTCGGCATAAGCTACGCCGCAGAGCAGCAGGCCGAGGAGGGCGCAGGTCAGGCGCTGCCGCATGGGGCGTCAGTCGTTGCCAGGATCGGCGACCAAGCGGCCGGCGTCTTTGGTCAGGGCCTGGAGGAAGATTTTCTGCAGTTCCGGATCGTTGCGCGTCAGCTCGATCAGGCTCTGTTCCAGTTCGCTGGCTTCCTCTTCGAGGCCCAGCTCCGACAGACGTTTGACCCGATGCACCCATTGGGCAACGTCGTCACCCTCAAGGTCGTTGTAGATCAGGTCGTGGGCTTCCTGCAGCTTGCCGCGCAAAGTGCGGCTGACCAACAGGGAGGCATCGGCGCGCGCCGAGCCTTGATCATCTTCAACCGTCAGCAGCAGGGTGCTTATAAGGGTGACATCTTCTTCGGCAAACGGGCTATCGAGCAGGTTCAGGCGCAGGATGCCGTTACGGTCGGTGAGCAGTTCGTGGCTCTGTTCCCCAGCTTTAACCCGCACCGGGCGTTCGGCCCACGGCAGGCTGGAGTATTCCATGCGGGCATCCTG
>JBIHZW010000220.1:0-6225 GCA_044240245.1 Pseudomonas sp.
GGACGCAGGTTGAACACCACCCAGCTGCGATCATCGCTGTACTCCACCGACTCGGCGATCAGGCCGTAGCTGGAGGCTGGCTCGTCACCGGAGGGGTCATAGGCGCCGGTGCCGACCATCAACGGCGCATTCAGCTCGTTGACTCCGTACTGCAGGAAGTTGGCGGTGCTGATCGGGCTGCTGCCCTTGAATGTGTAGGGGTTGAGCGTGTCGAATGTGCCGTTGGCCATCATCCGCAGCGTGCCGCCTTTCGGGGCTTCCGGGTTGACCCAGGCGAAATGGGTGAAGCTGGCGGGATACTTCAGCTCGCCAAACTGGGCGTAACCGTGGCTTTTATACAGAGTGGCCCAGGCAGATGAACTGATGGCCATGCAGAGAAACAACGAGAGGAGGGGACGTATCAAGTGAAATATCCGATCCGTGGCGTCTTGTGGGCTGCTGGTCAGGCACATTAACAGCTTGTATCGACTGGAAAAAGGGTAGGCTCGCGGCTAAGCAATAGCGGCACTTTGACTACACTGAATTAACTAATTCCGAGGGCATCATTTTGGTAACAGCCTGCCATGGTTTGCAGTCATGGATTGATCGCTTCAACCAAGCCGAATTACCCGCCCTGGCCGCGGTGGTGCAGGATCTGCACCGTCTTACTCAGGGCGACAAATCTTCTGTGCAGCAATTGGCAGATGTACTGCTACGCGATGCGGCCTTGACCACCAAGGTTCTGCGTATCGGCAATAGTGTGTATTACAACCCGTCCCAGGAACCTATCCGCACCATTTCCCGGGCCATCGTGCTGATCGGCTTTGATAACGTGCGCCAGATCGGTCTGTCGGTCAGCCTGATCGACGGCCTGCTGGCTCGCAGCTCTCGCGATCAGCTTGCTGAATTGCTGGCGCGCTCGTTCCATGCGGCCGTGCAGGCACGCAATATCGCCGGCTATGTGCTGACTAAAAATGACGAGGAAGTGTTTATCGCCGCCCTGTTGCATAACGTCGGTGAGCTGGCGTTCTGGGGCTGTGCCGGGGATGCGGCGGATGATCTGGCCAGCGCCCTGGCTCAGCCGGGTATCGATGAAGATGAGGTGGTGATGCAGCTGCTTGGTACCAGCTTTCGCCAGTTGAGTTTGTCGCTGGTGAAAAGCTGGAACCTGGGCGATACCGTCAGCCTGGCGCACCAGTCGACCAGCCAGAATGATCCGGCGGTCAAAGCCGTGACCCTGGGGGCGAAGATTAGTCAGGCGGCGCTGGATGGCTGGGATACTCCAGCCATGGAAGCGCTGGTCGGCCAGTTGGCCAGTTTTATCGGAGTGACCCCGCAGGAAGCCATGCAGCAGGTGTTGGCCAGTGCCGAGGAAACCGTGAAGATGGCGGCGACCTTCGGCGCTAGCCAGCTGTGCAAACTGATCCCCAATACCGATCCGGAACAGATTCGCTTGCAGCAGGAACAGCGTAAGGCGCGTCTGTTGCAGCCTAATATGCTGATTTTGCAGCAGGCCTTGCAGGATCTGGGACTGTTGGTTTCGAAGCGTGGTGATCTCGGTCTGGTGCTCGATACCCTGTTCAAGGGCCTGCATCAGGGCGCAGGGTTGGAGCGCATCATGCTGGTGGTGTTGGCGGACGGGCAAAGTTGTTTCCGCGCCAAACGGGTGATTGGCGAAGGCACTGAGGGCTGGAGCCATGACTTCGTACTGCCCGTGGCGCAGCAAGAGCAGCCGCATATCTTCAGTTATGCGCTGCGTAATAAAGAAGCGCTCTGGATGGGCGTGCCGGCCAGTTACAACCTCAACGAGCTGGTCACCCAGCCGATTCGCCAGCGCCTAGGGCAGGGCATGTTCTTTATCGCGCCGCTGTTGGCTGGCACCCGGGAAATAGGTCTGCTGTATGCCGACAGCCGGGTATCCGGACGGGCGTTAAAGCATGAGCAGTTTGTCGCCTTTCAGCGCTTTACCCAGTTGACCGGACGCTGCCTGGAGGCGATGAGCAAGAAGGCTTGATCAGTTGACGCTGTACAGCGTCAGGGTCTGGCCTGGCTTGAGCGCTTTGCCGGCTTTGGGGTTCCAGTTCTGCAGGCTCTTCATCGGCACCTTGAAGCGCTTGGCGATCAGGTACAGCGAGTCGCCCTGGCGCACCTTGTAATAGGTCGCGCTCTGGCGCG
This sequence comes from Pseudomonas sp., assembly GCA_044240245.1. Taxonomy (GTDB): domain Bacteria; phylum Pseudomonadota; class Gammaproteobacteria; order Pseudomonadales; family Pseudomonadaceae; genus Aquipseudomonas. The sequence continues at coordinate 2,155 of JBIHZW010000220.1, forward strand.
ACGAGCTGCCAGTGCTACCACTACCGCCACTGCTGGGTTTGCCGGCTTGCAAGGTGAGCACCTGACCGACCCGCAGGCTATTGCCGGAAAGCTTGTTCCAGCGCTGTACATCCTTGACTGCAACCTTGTGGTTCTTGGCGATCTGCCAGAGGTTGTCACCGCTTTTCACCCGATAGGTACGGCTCGGCGCGCTGTGTGCGACGCTGCGCTGGAACATTGGCTCGCGTGCCGGTACACCGGGTTGCGCGGGAATGCTGAGCATCTGGCCGATGCGCAGGTTGTTGCCGGATAGCTTGTTGATGTCCTTCAGGGTGTTCACGGTCAGCTGATGGCGATTGGCGATGCTGTGCAGGCTGTCGCCTGAGCGCACTCGGTATTGCTGCCAGTCCACCAGTGCCTGCGGCTTCATCAGCGACAGATTGGCGGTCAGCAGCTCGGCCTTGTCGGTCGGCACCAGCAGGTGCTGTGGGCCATCCAGGGTCACGCCTTTCTTGAACGCGGGGTTGAGCAGGTACAGCTCGTCTTCATCCAGGTCGGCCATGGCAGCGACGCGTGAGAGGTCCATGCGCTGGGTGAATACAACCTTCTCGAAATACGGCTCGTTGGCAATCGGCGCAAGGCTGACGCCATAGGCTTGCGGCGTCATCACCACTTGCGAGAGGGCCAGCAGCTTGGGCACGTAGTTCTGGGTTTCCACCGGCAGCGAGAGGTTCCAGTAATCGGTCGGCAGGCCGAGCTTCTGGTTGCGCTCAATCGCCCGGCTTACTCGGCCTTCGCCAGCGTTATAAGCCGCCAGGGCCAGCAGCCAGTCGCCGTTGAACATTTCCTTGAGGCGCGTCAGGTAGCTGATCGCGGCATCGGTTGAGGCCATCACGTCGCGGCGGCCGTCATACCAGTTGGTCTGGCGCAGGTTGAAGTTGCGCCCTGTGGAGGGGATGAACTGCCACAGCCCGACGGCATGGGCATGGGAATAGGCCAGCGGGTTGTAGGAGCTTTCGATCATCGGTAGCAGGGCCAGCTCCATCGGCATATTGCGCTGTTCCAGGCGCTCAACGATGAAGTGGATATAGGGGCTGCTGCGCTCGCCGGCTTTCTCGATAAACGAGGGGTTACTGACGAACCACAGACGCTGCTGCTCGATGCGCGGGTTAAGGGTGATGGTGTCTTGCAACTGGTAGCCGTTGCGTACCCGTTCCCAGATATCTTTGGGTTCTTCGGGGGCCGGCGCCACGCTGCTGTTGAGCCATTCTGGCTCTTGCTCAAGACCGACCGCGCGATCGGTGTCGCGGCCGCTGTCGGGGCGGTATTGGTTGCTGGTCTGGCAACCTGCCAGGGTTACGCACATGATCACCACAAGCGTCTGAGCGCTTTGTGCCAATGCCTTTAAATTCAAGGTCTTGCGTGGTGATAGAGGCATTGGCGGCGATGTACTTCCCGGCGAAAAGGTCGGGCGATTCTAGGAATCAGCATGCCCCTGGTCAAGTTTTAACCAGTCTTTTGTGTGGTTGTCGAGGTTTAGAAATGGTCCTTCCAGGCGCGCAAGGCAGCGAAAACCTGCGCTGGCGAGCGGCTTGCAGGCCCTTCGCGTTCGCTGATACGGGCCCCGACCGACGGTTGCGTGCTGCGTAAAAAAGGATTGGTGGCACGCTCCAGGCCAATCGATGACGGCAGGCTGATTTTCCCAGCCTCGCGCCATTGGCTGACCTGCTCCAGACGTTGGCTGATTTCAGGATTGCCCGGCTCAACTGCTGCTGCAAAGCGCAGGTTGCTCAGGGTGTATTCATGGGTGCAGAACACCTGAGTCTGCTCGGGGAGGGCGGCCAGGCGGCTGAGCGAATGATGCATCTGCTCGGGGCTGCCTTCAAACAGGCGACCACAGCCGCCAGCAAACAGTGTGTCGCCACAGAACAACCAGTGCTGCTCGGGCTGGATATAGGCGATATGCCCAAGGGTGTGTCCGGGTACTTCATATATATCGAAACTCTGGCCCAGCACGTCAACCTGGTCGCCGTCGCGCAGCGCCAGGTCACGCCCTGGAATCTTTTCGTTGGCCGGGCCCAGTACCCGAGCACCTGTTGCCGCCTTCAGTGGTTCTATACCGCCGACGTGATCGAAATGATGGTGGGTGATCAGAATATCGCTCAACTGCCAGCCGGGATTGGCCGCCAGCCAGGCCTCGACAGGCGCCGCATCACCCGGGTCAACAACCGCGCAGCGGCGCTGCTCGGCGTCTTGCAGCAGCCATATATAGTTGTCGGAGAATGCAGGCAGGGCGTCGATTTTAATCATGAGTGGGTCGCTAAGCAGGGCACAAAGGTGCATCTTAGGGTGCAATGGCGGTGCTGGCTACGCAGGTATTTCTTATGTCCGATCACCCTTTTGCCCACGCAGACAGTGAATGGCTCGACCTGATCGCCGCAGCGCGTAGCTGGCTGAGTGGCCCACTTGGGCAATTGCTGCTGGAGCAGGAGCGGCAATTGCTGGAAGAAGAGCTGGCGCGCTTCTTTGGTGGCTATCTGGTGCATTACGGCCCAGCCGCCGATACGCCGCCGGATGCTCAGCAGATTCAGCGCAGCGTGCGCCTGGGGGCGCCATTCAAAGGCGTAGATATCGTCTGTGAGGAGCAATCCTGGCCGCTGACCGAGCATGCCGCCGATGTGGTGGTGTTGCAGCATGGTCTGGATTTCAGCCTGTCGCCTCACAGCCTGCTACGTGAAGCAGCGCGCAGCGTGCGGCCGGGTGGGCATCTGCTGATCGTCGGCATCAACCCGATGAGCAGCTGGTGCATGCGTCATCTGTTTTCCCGCGACGCACTGCGCCAGGCCCGTTGCATTGCGCCCAATCGGGTCAGCGACTGGTTGCACCTGCTGGGCTTCGCGCTGGAGAAACGCCGCTTCGGGTGCTATCGTCCGCCGCTTTCTTCGCCGGCCTGGCAAGCGCGGCTGGCTGGGTTGGAGCGACTGGGCGCGGCCTGGCAGCCGCCCGGTGGCGGCTTTTACGTGCTGGTGGCGCGCAAGTTGGTGGTTGGATTGCGCCCACTGCGTCAGCCGAGCCGACAACCGCTCGGCAAACTGCTGCCGATGCCCGTGGCCAAGGTCAGCCGCCGCGAAACGCCACAGAAGTAGATGGCAGAACATAGAGTCGGCCGGATTAATTGAGCGAGAGATTGCAGATACATGAGTGAACAGGTCGAGATCTACACCGACGGCGCCTGCAAGGGTAATCCTGGCGTTGGTGGCTGGGGCGCGTTGATGATTTTCAAAGGTGTGGAGAAAGAGTTGTGGGGCGGCGAGGCCGATACCACCAACAACCGCATGGAAATGACTGCCGCGATCCGCGCCCTGGCCGAGTTGAAGCGTTCCTGCGACGTGCGCCTGGTTACTGACTCGCAGTATGTAATGCAGGGCATTCAGGACTGGATGCCGAACTGGAAGAAGCGCGGCTGGAAAACCGCCGCCAAACAACCGGTGAAAAATGCCGACCTGTGGCAGCAGCTGGATGAGCAGGTAAACCGGCATAACGTCACCTGGCAGTGGGTGCGCGGCCATACCGGCCACCCAGGCAACGAGCGCGCCGACCAGTTGGCCAATCGCGGTGTTGATGAAGTAAGAGGGTTGAAGCATGCGTAGTGTGGTGCTCGATACAGAAACCACGGGTATGCCGGTGGCCGATGGTCATCGGATCATCGAAATCGGTTGTGTCGAACTGATCGGCCGGCGCCTGACCGGGCGGCATTTTCACGTTTACCTGCAGCCGGATCGCGAGATCGACGAAGGCGCGATCGCCGTCCACGGTATTACCAATGATGCGTTGAAGGATAAGCCGCGCTTCAAGGAAGTCGCCGATGAGTTCTTCGAATTCATCAAGGGCGCGCAGCTGATCATCCACAACGCGGCGTTCGACGTTGGCTTTATCAACAACGAATTCGCCCTGATCAAGCAGGACGACCGCGCTGATATCAGCGAGCACTGCTCGATCCTCGACACCCTGATGATGGCGCGCGAGCGCCACCCAGGGCAGCGCAACAACCTCGATGCCCTGTGCAAGCGCTATGGCGTCGACAACTCCGGC
>JBIHZW010000034.1:0-19744 GCA_044240245.1 Pseudomonas sp.
CCTCCAATTGGGATTTCGTGATTTTTATCGCGGTGAAGTTCGTTCTGCGCCTGAACGCCCGCTGGTTCGGCAAACATACGATTTTTCGCTGGCCCTTTGGCGCGCTGATGCGGCTGTGGGGCGGTATCGCCATCCGCCGCGAGCGCCAGGGCAATACGGTTGAGCAGGCGGTACAGGCTTTTAGTGAACATCAGCAATTTATGCTGATCCTCTCGCCCGAAGGCACGCGCAAGAAGGTTGAGCGCTGGAAGATGGGCTTCTATCACATTGCCCTGGGTGCCGGTGTGCCGATAGTTTTGGGTGCTCTGGATTACCAGAACCGACGTATATTTATCGGCCCGACCTTTATGCCGACCGGGGATGAGACAGCCGATCTCAAGGAGATTCTGGCGTTTTACCGGCCCTTTATTCCGAAAAAACCTCAATACGCCTTTTATGGCGATTGACGGCCGTCACGCTGACAATTACCAATGCGCTGTTATAGTTAGTCTCACCGCCTCCTAATAGCTGAAGGATCGCCCCATGAAACTGTTCCGCTCAACCGCTGCTGCTCTGGCGCTGACCACTGGCCTGCTGGCGCTGCCGGCTTATGCTGACGTAGCGCAGCAGAACAGCAGTGGCGACCCGATGTATACCACTGAATATCCTGCAGCTTTTTCCATGGTTGGCGATCTACTGATTGCACGGCCGTTGTTGATTGCCGCTACTGTTATCGGTGCAGGCGTGTTTGTTGTGAGCCTGCCTTTCACTGCTGCGGGCGGCAATATCGGTGAGGCCGGTAAAGCTTTGGTTGTTGAGCCGGGAGAGGCGGCTTTTGTTCGCTGCTTGGGCTGCACTACCAACGGCTATAAGAAAGACTGATAGTTTTCGCTCCTTCTGGGCTGCCGCGGTGTTTGCTTTGGCAGCCCTGAGAAGCGCTCATCTGGCGCATCAGTGATCCGCATTACTGCGGTACGACTGGTGTGACCACCGCAGTACCGATTCCGCGTGGATCGCTCGCCGCTTCAACCTTCCCGCCTAGCTTGTCCCACAGCAGCACCTGCTGATTGCCGTATTGCCTGCCTGTCGATTTCAATTTATGCCCGAGCGCTTCTAACGCCGAGATTTCTGCTGGGCTAAATGTGTCCGGCTCGTGCTCGATTAGATCCGGACGGAACTGGTGATGGTAGCGGCCGACGCTGGGCCAGCGCTCGATCGGTTGTTGATCCAAATACTGCAGCATTGTCAGCAGCACCATGCTGGGAATCCGGCTGCCACCCGGGGTGCCGAAACTGGCGAAGTCTTCACCGCTTTCGATAAAGCTTGGGCTCATGCTCGACAGCGGCCGTTTACCGGCTGCGATGCTGTTGGCTTGGCTACCCGTCAGGCCGTAGGCATTGGCCCCTTGCACATCGGCGGCAAAGTCATCCATTTCATTGTTCAGCAGCACCCCGGTACCGGGCGCGGTAAAGGCGGCGCCGAACGGCAGGTTGATCGAGAGCGTCGCGGCTACGGCATTGCCCTCGGTGTCGAGTACCGAGAAGTGGGTGGTGTGGTCGCCTTCCTGCCAGGTTTTGCTGGGTGGCAGGCTGTCGCTCGGCGTTGCGCGTTGTGGGTCGATGCTGCTGGCCAGCTGTTTCAGGTAAGCAGGGGCCAGCAGTTGCTGCGCTGGGTTGCGGACAAAATCGGGGTCGCCCAGCAGGCCGCGATCTCGGTAGGCGCGACGCAGTGTTTCCACCACCAGGTGAGTACGCTGCACGCTATCAGCTTGTTGCCAGGGCAGTTGCTGCAGCATCAGCAGGCTTTGCCCCAAGGCGATGCCGCCGGCTGACGGCGGTGGTGCGCTGATCAGTTCGCGGCCTTGATCCAGCTGGACGCGCAGCGGCTGGCGTTCAACGATGCGGTAGTCGGCCAGGTCATTGAGTGTCCAGATACCGCCGGCATCACGCACCGCTTTGACCAGTTGTTTGGCCACCGCTCCGGCGTAGAAGCCCTGAAGGCCCTTTGTGCCAAGCAACTCCAGGGTGCGGGCCAGTTCAGGCTGGCGCAGCAGGCCAAACTCTTCGGGGATTTCGCCTTTGTCGAGGAATATCCGAGCTGTTTCCGGATCGTCGCGCATGGCCGCCAAGCGCCAGCCGGCGCGCTCACGGTAAACCCGGTCGATGCTGACGCCGCTGCGCGCCAGGCGAATGGCTGGCGCCAGCGAGTCGCGCAGCGGCAGGCGGCCGAAGCGCTCGGCCAGCTCTACCAGTGCAGCGGGCAGGCCAGGAATAGCCGCGGCCAGTGCGCCATTCAGCGACAGGTCTTTGCGAATTTCGCCGCCGGCCCGATACAGGTCAGCATGCGCCGCCTGGGGCGCACGCTCGCGGGCATCGATAAAGCGGTAAGTCGGTTGTTCACCGGCTTCGCGCAGCAGAAAGAAACCGCCACCGCCCAGGCCCGAGCCGTAAGGTTCGACCACCGCAAGCGCTGCGCTGATGGCCACTGCCGCATCAAAGGCGTTGCCGCCCAGGGCCAGGGTTTCCTGACCGGCCACGGTTGCGGCTGGATGTGCGGTGGCAATGGCGATGCGTTCAGGCTGGGCTGCGGCATGCAGCTCAAGGGCGCAGAGTAGAGCAAGCGCACCGAGCAGGGTGCGCCAGGGGAGAAGGCCGCGGATCAGGCGGCCGGTCTTCATGCTTTACCGGTAATGATCAGGTACTTCTGCATCAACTCATCCTTGCTCTCGACATTGTTCTCATCGAGCGGGATGCAATCGACCGGACAAACTTGTTGGCACTGCGGCTCGTCATAGTGGCCGACGCACTCAGTGCACAGGTTGGGGTCGATCTCGTAGATTTCTTCGCCCTGGGAAATCGCAGCGTTCGGGCATTCGGGTTCGCAGACGTCGCAGTTGATGCAGTCGTCGGTGATGATCAGGGACATGAAAGAACCACTCCTGCTGCCGCTCTGGGGCGCAGCCTAGATGTGTGCAGAAAGACTATGTCGCGAATTGTGCCGCATCAGGGCCGCGCATGCACGCGGCCTGGCGGTAATGGCTTAGCGCTTGAAGCGTTCGGTCAGCGCGGCGGCCACGGCCGGGTGCACGAAATTGGAGATATCACCGCCCAGTGCAGCGATTTCGCGGACCAGGGTCGAGGAGATAAAGGAGTATTTTTCCGACGGGGTGAGGAACAGGCTTTCCACATCCGGGGCCAGTTGGCGGTTCATATTGGCCAGCTGGAATTCGTATTCGAAGTCCGACACCGCGCGCAGGCCGCGCAGAAACACATTCGCGCCTTGCTCTTTGGCGAAATGTGCCAGCAAGGTGGAGAAGCCGACTACTTCAACGTTGGGCAGATGCTGGGTGACTTCCCGGGCCAGCTCGACGCGTTGTTCCAGGCTGAACAGCGGGTTCTTCTTCGGGCTGGCGGCGACCGCAATGATCACGCTGTCGAACAGCCGCGCGGCACGCTCGACCAGGTCGCCGTGCCCCTTGGTGATGGGGTCGAAGGTGCCTGGGTATAACACTCGATTCATCGTGACGTCCTGGCGGGTCCGTTGGGGAGTCGGATGGTAGCGCAGCGCATCCCCTTGGCCAAGTCGACCGCGGCTTATCCAGGGTATTCACGGGCGCAGAATGGCCCGTGAATACCCTGATATCAGGCGTGCTTGAGGCGTTCGGCGAGTTTTGTCGCGAGTTTGGCGGTTAGTCCATAGATCGACAGCTGCGGGTTGGCGCCGATGCTGGTGGGGAACAGCGAGCCATCATGGATCGACAGGTTGCTCAGTTGATGGTGGCGACCAAGGCTGTCGGTAACAGCCTGCTGCGGGTCTTCACCCATGGCGCAACCGCCCATGACGTGGGCGCTGCCCAGGCGAGTGCGGTACAGCTCAAGGCTCAGGTTGCCGATCAGGCTTTTCGCCTCGGCTAGGGTCTTCACATAGCCGGCGTCGGCGTGCAGCGGCAGCACGGCTTTAGCCCCGGCGGCGAACTGGATCTCGGCCATGCTGTGGAAGGCGCGGCGCACGCCATCCCAAGTGTAGTCGGTCATCTGGTAGTCGAGCACCGGGCTGCCGTCGCCGCGCAGTTCCACCGTGCCTTCGGCGCTGTCCGGGTGGAAGCCGTCACGCAGCAGGGCCAGCATCACGTTGGTATTGGGCAGTTGCTCCATGCGCATGGCGTTGTCGATGCCGAAGCGGCCGAGCAGGGTGGCGGTCAGTGCCGGCTGCAGCGGTGGCACTTCGAGCTTGTAGGACAGGCGTCCAGCGGTGCCATCGTCCCACTGGAAATGGTCGGAGTAGATCGACTGCGGCGCGCCGTAGAAGGGGTTGATCACCTGATCGAACAAGGCCGCGGAGAAGTTCACCAGGTGCAGGAAGGTACGCTTGCCGGTGCGCTGGTGCGGGTCCGGTGCATTCGAACGCAGGAGAATCCCTGGTGTGTTGATGCCGCCACCGGCCAGCACGTAATGCTTGGCCTTGACTGTGATCTTGCGGCCGTTGGGGGCGACACTGCGTTCATCCATGCCGAGGCACTCGATGCCCGTGACCTGGTCGCCCTCGATTAGCAGGCGTTCGGCGCGGGCCAGATAGAGCAGTTCGCCGCCTTTATTCAGGGTCGCCGGGATGGTGGTGACCAGCATCGACTGCTTGGCGTTGGTCGGGCAGCCCATGCCGCAGTAACCGAGGTTCCAGCAACCGCGCACGTTGCGTGGAATTGTCTGCCACTCGTAGCCAAGCTTGTCGCAGCCGCTGCTGATCACCGCGTTGTTGGCATTCGGCGGCACGACCCAGGGCGCGACGCCCAGGCGCTGTTCCATCTGCTCGAACCAGGGCGCCATTTCTTCGGGGCTGTGGCCTTTTACACCGTGTTCCTTGGCCCAGTGCTCCAGGGTTGGCGCGGGCGTACGAAAGCTCGAGGTCCAGTTGATCAGCGTGGTGCCGCCGACCGCGCGGCCTTGCATGATGGTGATGGCGCCATCCTTGCTCATGCGGCCGATGCCTTCCTGATAGAGGCTGGCGTAGGCCTTGTCTTCGAGCATCTTGAAGTCGTCGCTGGTCTTTAGCGGGCCCTCCTCGATCAGCAGCACCTTGAAGCCGGCGGCGCTGAGGATTTCCGCAGTGGTGCCGCCACCTGCGCCGCTGCCGACGATGGCCACGTCGGCTTCCAGGGTCAGATCGCTGTCCAGGCGCGAGCCGTTATAGGTCTTCCAGCCACGGGCCAGGCCTTCTTTGAAGCTGTCGGGTACAGGCATTTAAGGTGCTCTCAGGCGAATTCTTATTAGAGTTCAGTGGTTCCGCTAATTGACGATCTCGCGAGCTAGAGCCAGGCAAGGCAAAAATGTCCGAGGAGGCGGAATGTACTTTTGTACATGAGCACTCCGAGGCCATTTTTAACGCGGCATGGCCGACGCGCAGCAGATCGTGGTCAAACAGTCGGAGGGCCGGGGTAGCCGCAGTGTGCCCAGGACTCTGCGCGGCTATACCAACTCATCATCACCAGCTGCAGCAGCGAGGCGTGGCCCATTTTCAGCAGGCCGATGGAGCTGTTCTGCCAGCGCTCGAGAAACGCCTGCACATCGGCGGGCGATGCATTTTCCCAGCTGCCCCAGACGCCGGTCAGCGGGCCGCGGGTGATCGGCATGGCGAGCACGTCGAACAGCTGCACGGTCAGCTTGAGCAGTTCCGGCGAGACGTGATTAAGGCTGTAGTCGAGGCTGGCGAGGGTGCCTTCGACTGCTTGCGGCATCTTCTCGGCCGTTACCGCGCCGGCCAGCATCACCGGGATCAAGGCATTTAGAAAGGCCAGATCGGACTCGCGGATTACCGCAAAACCGGCTTTCGGCGTACTCGCCGAACAGCCGCTGAGGCTGGCTGTCAGCCCGGCAGTGGCGAGAAAGGCCGAGCCCATCAAGCCGACCTTGAGCAGGTTGCGCCGAGTTAGGGCCGGCGCTTCAAGCGTGGTGTTGTGCATTTATTGTTATCACCGAATCAAGCCTTTGCCCCGGCATGCCAGGGCAAGATGGGGTTAGCGAACGAACAGCTTGTACACCAGCTTCTGCAGGGCTTTGCCGTAAGGTGGGTAGATCAGCTTGGCGGCGTTGAAGCGCTGCTTGATAAACACGCCCTTGGCCTTGCTGAAGGTGAGGAAGCCTTCATGGCCGTGGTAATGCCCCATGCCGGACGGGCCGACGCCGCCGAATGGCATGTCGTCCTGGGCCACGTGCAGCAGGGTGTCGTTGAGGCATACGCCGCCCGAATGAGTCTCGTGCAGCACTCGCTGTTGCTCGCCCTTGTCGTAGCCGAAATAGTACAGCGCCAGCGGCCGGTCGCGCTCGTTGATAAAGGCGAAGGCATCTTCCAGCTTGTCGTAGGGGATGATTGGCAGCAGCGGGCCGAAAATCTCGTCCTGCATCACCTTCATTTCATCCGTCACGTTCAGCAGCACGGCCTGCGGCATGCGCCGGCCTTGGGCTTCGGGGTACAGCGGGATGATGGTCGCACCCTTGCTCTCGGCGTCCTGCAGGTAGCCATTGAGGCGCTGCTGCTGGCGCTCGTTGATGATCGCGGTGTAATCCGGGTTGTCCTTGAGTTGCGGGTAGAAGCTCTGCACCGCGTTGCGGTAAGCCTCGACAAAGCCCTCCACGCGGTCTTTCGGCACCAGTACGTAATCCGGTGCGACGCAGGTCTGGCCAGCATTCATGGTCTTGCCGAAAGCGATGCGTTCGGCGGCGTCGCTCAGCGGTACGGAAGCCGAAACGATTGCCGGCGACTTGCCGCCCAGCTCCAGGGTGACCGGGGTCAGGTTCTCGGCGGCGGCGCGCATCACGTGTTTGCCGATGCTGGTGGCGCCGGTGAACAGCAGATGGTCGAACGGCAGCTTGGAGAAGGCCATGCCGACTTCCGCCTCGCCCAGCACCACGGTTACCAGGTCCTCGGGGAAGACTTTAGCCAGCAGATCCTTGACCAGCTGCGAGGTGGCCGGGGTCGACTCACTCATCTTGATCATCACCCGGTTGCCGGCCGCCAGAGCGCCAACCAGTGGGCCGATGGCGAGAAACAGCGGGTAGTTCCACGGCACGATCACCCCGACCACGCCCAGCGGCTGATAGATGACCTTGGCCGAAGCCGGCATAAATTGCATGCCGACGCTGCGCCGCGAGGGCTTCATCCACTTCTTGATGCGTTTGGTCGCGTAGTGGATGCCATGCAGGCTCGGCATTAGCTCGGCAAGCAGGGTTTCATCGGCGCTGCGGTTGCTGAAATCCTGGGAGATGGCGCTGATCAGCGCGTCACGTTCGTTGCTGAGCAGGTCACGCAAAACATTGAGCCATTGGATGCGCTGCTCGGCCGAAGGCATGGGATTGACCTTGAACGCCTGGCGCTGACGGGCAAAGCTGCTCTCCAACTGGCTGAGCTGCTGTTGGCTGCGTTGCAGGCTTTGTTCTAGGTAAGCGACGTCGGCGACCATGGTGTTGTTCCTCGGCATTCCAGCAATGCAGTGCGTCAGATGAGCTGAGGCCGCTGCAGAAAAGGTGTGCTGGATTTTTAGAGCAATTGCTCTAATCTGTCAAATAGCATGGCGCTGTCAGCCGACGGACGCAGCCCAACGAAAAGTTAGCGCATGTTTCCGCGGCTTTTTCCGGTAACACTTCTGATGGTTCTGCCTGTACCTTTGCCGGGCTTTTGAGTCGAGAACGAGTCGTTATGTCAGCCCCACTGAAAACCCGCGAACGCATCATTCAGGAGAGCCTCGCGCTGTTTAACGCCCAGGGCGAGCGCAGCGTCACCACCAACCATATCGCCGCGCACCTGGGGATTTCACCGGGCAACCTTTACTACCACTTCCGTAACAAGCAGGCGATCATCGCCGAGCTGTTTGCCCTCTACGAAAGCCAGGTGGATACCTTTCTGCGCCGCCCCGAAGGCCGCGCGCTGACGGTGCAGGACAAGACCTTCTATCTGGAAGCGCTGCTCGCGGCGATGTGGCATTACCGCTTTCTGCACCGCGATCTGGAGCACCTGCTCGACAGCGACGCCGAGCTGGCCGAGCGCTACAAGCTGTTCTCGCAGCGCTGCCTGCAACGCGCGCAGGTCATTTATCAGGGCTTTGTCGAGGCGGGCATCCTGCTGATGAATGCGCCGCAGATCGAGGCGTTGACCCTCAATAGCTGGATCATCATGACCTCCTGGGTGCGCTTTCTCTGCACCACCCGCGGCAATCCCGGGGACCTCAGTCAGGAGATGCTGCGCCGTGGCATCTACCAGGTGCTGACGCTGGAAGGCGGCTATATCGCCCCGCAAGCGCGCGAGGCTGTGGAGGCGCTGTACGCCAAGCTGCATGTGCCGCTGGAACAGGTGATCTGAGTCTAGAGGGGTTTGGCCGCGTGCTCGGCCAGCCACTGCGGAATACGCCGCTCCAGGTAATAACCAGGTTTACCCAGGCTGCCCTCGACAAAGCCGACATGGCCGCCGTGGGCGTGCAGTTCGAATTCGATGCTGGGTGACAGCTCGCTGGCTTCGGGCAGGCTGTGGGCGAAGACGAAGGGATCGTCGGCGGCCTGGATAATCAGCGTCGGCGTTTCGATCTGGCCGAGAAAGTAGCGGCTGGAGGCGCGGCGGTAGTAGTCCTCGGCATCGGCGTAGCCATGCAGCGGTGCGGTGATACGCCCGTCGAAATCCCAGAAGGTGCGCATATTGTCCAGCGGGCCGAGTTTCTCCAGGGTGGATAGGCGGTCGCTCATGCCCTGGTGAGCGAACAGGCGTTGCTTGTCCTTCACGTAGGCCACCATCTCGCGCATAAAGTGGCTCTGGTAGACCCTGGAAAAGCCCATGCCGATGCGGTCGGCGCACTGATCCAGACGAAACGGCACCGACACCGCCGCTGCGCCCTGCAACTGGCTGTCGGCCCCGGTTTCACCGAGGTACTTGAGCAGTACGTTACCGCCCAGGGAATAACCCACGGCATAGATTGGCGCCATCGGCCGTTGGGCGCGCAGGTGGCGCACGGTTTCCGCCAGGTCTTCGCTGGCGCCGGAGTGGTAACCACGGGCCAGCAGATTCGGCTCACCGGAGCAGCCGCGCCAGTTCAGCGCCACGCTGGCCCAGCCCTGGGTCGCCAGTTTTTGCTGCAAACCCAGCACATACAGCGAGTCGGATGAACCCGTCAGGCCGTGCAGCACCAACACCAGTGGTGTGTCGGCCTGATGCGGGCCGTGCCAGTCCAGATCAAGAAAGTCGCCATCCTCCAGCCACAGTCGTTCGCGCGTGCGCTCAAGCTTCGCCGGTTGGCGACACATCGGGTTCCACAGGGTTTGCAGATGCGGGCCGGGCAGCCACCAGGCGGGTTTGAAGGACGTTTGCATGACCAGATATCGCTTGGGAAAGCGCTCAGGCTAGGCCCTGAGGCGGTGAAACGGAAGCTCTATGAGTGGGACGAATAACTGAACCTGGTTGGGCTTCACGACGTGAAGCCCGGAGTTTCCCTCAGGCTGCGCCTGTGCGCTGCCATAGCGCGTAGTACACCTGGCCGGCCTTCTGTTCGCGGTGCAGGCGCCAGTTGCCGGGCATGCCCAGGCTGGACGGTGAGTTCTCGCTTTCGGTGTAGACCCAGGCGTCGGCCGCCAGCCAGCCGTTCTGCTCCAGCAGGGTGCAGGCGGGTAGCAGCAGGTTCTGGTTGAACGGCGGGTCGAGAAACACCAGATCGAACGGTGTTGCTGCCGGGTTTTGCAGGTAGAGCAGGGCGTCGGTCTGCTGCAGCTGGCCGTTGTCGCAGTTCAGCGTTTGCAGGTGGCCGCGCAGGCTGGCGATGGCGGCTGGATTGAGGTCCAGGGCCAGGGCGCTGCCCGCGCCGCGTGACAGCGCCTCAAGAAACAGTGCGCCGCTGCCGGCGAACAGGTCGAGTACCTTGGCACCCTCGACATAGGGCGCCAGCCAGTTGAACAGCGTCTCGCGCACACGGTTCGGCGTCGGCCGCAGCCCGGCGGCCATGGGGAAGTTGAACTGACGCGAGCGCCATTGCCCGCCGATGATCCGCAGTTGGCCATCGCCACTATGGGCAGGGTTGGCTTTTGGCGGTTTGGGTCGCTTGCTCATCAGTGCTCCGGGACGCCAGTGGGTTGCTCGGCTGGGTTGTCGGTGGGTGGCGGCAGTTCTTTCTGCGCCACGCTCGGGCCGGCGGTGACGATCACCAGGGCGTCGGGGTTGAGGTGCTTGGCCATGGCGGCCTTGACCTGTTCCACGTTCAGCGCTTCGACGTCGCGCATAAAGTCTTCCAGGTAACTCAACGGTAGGTCATAGAAACCCATGGAGCCCAGTTGGCCGACGATAGCGGCGTTGCTCGCGGTGGACAGCGGGAAGCTGCCGGCCAGCTCGCGTTTGGCGTTGTTCAGCTCTTCTGCAGTCGGGCCGTTGTTGATGAAGTCGGCGAGCATGCTTTTGACCAGTTGCAGGGTGCCGTCGCTGAGTTCGGCGCGGGTTTGCAGGTTGATCATAAAGGGGCCGCGCGCCTGCATGGCGCTGAAGCCGGAGTAGACGCCATAGGTCAGGCCGCGCTTCTCGCGTACTTCGGTCATCAGGCGAGTGCCGAAACCACCGCCGCCGAATACCTGGTTACCCAGATAGAGCGCGGCGTAGTCCGGGTCGCGGCGGTCGATGCCGAGCTGGGCAATCATCAGGTGGGTCTGGTTCGAAGGGAACTCGATATGTTGCAGGCCCGGCTTGGGCTCTTCCGGCTGGGCGATACGCGGCAGCGCCGGGCCTTTCGGCAAGGCGGCGGACACCTGGCTGGCCAGGGCTTCGGCGTCGCTGCGCGAGAGGTCGCCGACCAGCGCGATAATCGCGTTATTGGCGGTGTAGGCCTTGGCGTGGAAGGCCTGCAGCTGCTCACGGCTGATGCTCGGGATCGACTCGGCATTGCCGTCGCTGGAGTGCGCGTAGGGATGCGTGCCGTACAGGCGCTCGAACAGCGCCAGGCTGGCCAGCTTGCCGGGGTTCTGCTTCTGGTACTCGAAGCCGGCCAGCAGCTGGTTCTTGATCCGCGCCAGGGCGTCGTCCGGGAAGGTCGGCTGGCCGAGGACCTGATTGAACAGTTGCATGGCCGGCTCGCGCTTGTCCGCAGCGCTGAGGCTGCGCAGGCTGGCGATGGCCATGTCGCGGAATGCGCCGTTACCGAAGTTGGCACCGAGGTTTTCGAAACCGGCGGCGATTGCGCCGACATCCTTGCCCGGTACGCCTTCGTTGAGCATGGCGTTGGTCAGCATGGCCAGACCGGCGACGCCGTCGTCATGGCTGCTGCCGGCGGCAAAGGTCAGTTGCAGGTCGAACATCGGCAGCTCGCGGGCTTCGACGAACAGCACCTTGGCGCCTTCGGCGGTTTGCCAGGTCTGGATATTCAGGTCGCGACGGCTGGGCGGCTGATCGCCGAGGGCCGCCAGGGATTCGATACTGGTCGATTCGGCGGCCGGAGCCGCGGTTGGGCTGCTATCCGGGCGGTTGATCACCAGGGCCAGCAGCGCCAGCAATATCAGTAGCGCCAGGCCGAGCAGGCCGTAGCGCAGGCCATTGCGCTCACTCATTGCGCTTCTCCTCAGGCAGAACATGGGCGACGCTCAGGCGGTCGCGGGTAAAGAAGGTGCTGGCGGCTTGCTGGATATCGGCCGGGGTCACGGCCTCCAGTTCGGCCAGTTCCTGGTCGATCAGCTTCCACGACAGACCGACGGTTTCCAGCTGGCCGATGGCAGTGGCCTGGCTGGTGATCGAGTCACGCTCGTAGACCAGGCCGGCGATTACTTGCGCACGCACGCGGGCCAGTTCCTCGGCGCTTGGCGGGGTGTTTTTCAAGTCCTCCAGCTCACGCCACAGGCCGGCTTCGACCTGCTGCAGAGTCTTGCCGGTCTGCACGTTGGGTGTGGCGGAAAGGATGAACAGGCTGTCGCCACGGGAGAACCCGTCGTACCAAGCCGAGGCGCCGGATACCAGTTCCTCGCCACGTTCCAGGCGTGTCGGCAGGCGGGCGCTGTATCCGCCATCGAGCAGGGCGGCGGCCAGGCGCAGGGCATGCACCTGGCGCGGCTGTTCGGCGGTGGCCAGGCCAGGCACGTTAAAGCCCATCATCAGGCTCGGCAGCTGGGTTTTCAGGTGCAGGGTGATGCGTCGTTCGCCCGGTGCGGCCAGCTCACGCGGCGCTTTTGCCGTGGGCACAGTGCGCTTGGGGATGGCGCCGAAGTAGCGCTCGGCAAGGGTCTTCACCTCGGCGACGCTGACGTCACCGACCACCACCAAGGTGGCGTTGTTCGGCGCGTACCAGGCTTCATACCAGGCGCGCAGCTCCTCGACGGTCATGCGCTCAAGGTCGGCCATCCAGCCGATGGTCGGCGTGTGGTAACCGCTGGCGGGGTAGGCCATGGCCTTGAAGCGCTCGTAGGCCAGGCTCGACGGTTTGTCGTCGGTGCGCAGGCGGCGCTCTTCCTTTATCACCTCGATTTCCTTGGCGAACTCATCTGCTGGCAGCTTGAGGCTGGCCAGACGGTCGGCTTCCAGTTCCAGGGCGATGACCAGGCGGTCGCGGGCCAGCACCTGGTAGTAGGCGGTGTAATCGTCGCTGGTGAAGGCGTTTTCCTCGGCGCCCAGTTCACGCAGGATTCGTGACGCTTCACCGGGGCCGAGTTTGCGGCTGCCCTTAAACATCATGTGCTCGAGGGCGTGGGACAGGCCGGTCTGGCCGGGCGTCTCGTAGCTGGAGCCGACCTTGTACCAAAGCTGGGAAACCACCACCGGCGCGCGATGGTCTTCGCGCACGATGACCTTGAGGCCGTTGTCCAGGCTGAATTCGTGGGTGGGTTGCGGCTCGGCGGCCAGGGCCAGCAGCGGTGTAAAGAGCACGCCGAAACATAGGGCGGCGACACGATGGGCAAGCGTTGGCATGGGAGTCTGTTCACCGTAAATGACATGTTGCCGTGGCGCGGAGGGCGACTCGGCACGCTGTGAAGCGCAGGTATGAGGTGTTGGGCAAAACCTGCGGCAGAGTATGGCGTGTTGCGGCAGTCAATCCATAGAACCTGTGTGCGATCTGCATAGCCTCTGCCTCTCGGGCGGTTCAGGCAGGGGCGGATTCTAACGGCAAGCGGCGCGCAACAGAACCGTGAGACCTTGCCGGTGTGGGCCGGTTCCGCCAGCGCCGTGGCTATTGTTCAGGTATCGGCGGCGGAATTGAGGCCCAGCCCGCGGGCGTCGAGAAACGCCGCCAGGTAATCGATAAAGGCCTGCACCTTGCGCGTGGCGCGCCGATGGCTGGGGTATACGGCGAGAATCAGCGGGCCGAAGGCATCCGGGTCGAAGTCGTACTCGCTCATCACCTGTACCAATTGGCCGCTGTCCAGATAGGGCTGCACGCTCCAGGTCGGGCAGCCGTACAGGCCGGCGCCGCTCAGGGTATTGCTCAGCAGCAGGTCGTAGTTGTCACTTTCCAGGCGGGCATTAGGTACTGGGACGCGCAGGCGCACGCCGTTCTGTGCCAGCCACCAGAAGTGCTGGTCCAGCGATGGATGGCGGTAGAGCAGCCACTGGTGCTGGGCGAAGTGCTCCGGGCGCACCGGCGTCGGGTTGGCGGCCAGGTAGGCCGGGCTGGCGCATAGCACGATACGGTTGTGCCCCAGCGGTTTGGCGATCAGCCCCGGCAGGTCGCTGCGGCCCTCGCGCAGGGCCAGGTCATAACCACCTTCGACCAGATCGACAAAGGCGTCGCTCAGATCCACTCGCAGGCGAATCTGTGGATTGGCGGCGAGAAAGCCGCCACAAGCCTCATCGAGAAACGCTCGGCCAAAGCCCAGCGGCGCGGTCAGACGCAGGTTGCCATGTAGGCCGTGTTTGAGTTGGCCGATTTCTTCGCCGGCATCGCGCAGGCGTTGCAGCACCTGGCGCGCGGTATCCAGATAGAGCCGGCCGGCTTCGGTCAGTGCGGTACGGCGGGTGCTGCGCTCGAACAGCTGCGCGCCCAGCTCGGCTTCCAGGTGGCTGACCGCCTTGGTCAGGGCCGAAGGCGTCTTGCCTAGTTGCTCAGCCGCACGGCTGAAACTTCCGTGCTCGGCGGTGGCGACAAACATGCTCAGGGCGCTGAGCTTGTCCATAGAGTTTTTCCTGATAGGCAAAAAGGTTTTGCTTGGCTGCGCGGTTCTGCCGCCTGGGCGCAGGCGCTAGTCTCGCGGCCAGACCAATAAAAACTAGAGGCTAAGGCAATGCAACGATTTATTCCAAGCCTGTTGGCCGCCGCTATGGCTTTTTCCTCGATGGAAGCCATGGCCGCCGCTGATCTGCTGTTGTTTAACGGCAAGGTGTTCACCGCCGAGCCTGGCCAACCGCTGGCCCAAGCGGTGGCGGTAGAGAACGGCAAGATCCTCAAGGTGGGCAGCAATGCCGAGATCAAGGCCCTGGCCGATGCCGATACGCAGCTGATCGACCTGGCCGGCAAGGTGCTGATGCCGGGCATGATCGACACCCACAGCCATCCGGTGGTGGCGGCCTACGACAGCATGGGCTCCAACCTGTATGACGAAGTAAAACCGCTGGCCGAACTGGAGCAGTGGATCATCGCCCAGGATCAGGCCGGCGCCGCGCGAGTGGGCGATATCATCGTCATCTCCGGCGCCAGCTCGGGCTATTGGGAGCAGAGCGCGGGGCTGGGCAAGATATTCAACCAGGGCCGCTGGGCCGATCAGCCGGTGGTGCTGAATGGCATCGACGGCCATACCGGCTGGGCCAACAACGCCATGCTCGCGCGGGAAGATCGACGCCGCGCTGGTGAAAAGTCTGCCGGAGAAAGAGCGCAACTATATCGGCCATAGCGCCGACTTCACCCCCACTGGCTACCTGGCGGAAAACGGCTGGGATCGGGTACGCAGCCAACTGCCCGCACCCACCGAGGCGGTGATGCTTAACGCGGCGCGTGAGGCGGTGAAGGTCAACAACCAGGTCGGCGTTACCGCCTGGATGGACGCGGCGTCCAATGCCGGCAGCGGCGACTCGCTGTTCGAAATGCGTCCTACCGAGCAGGATGTCGGCGTACTGCCGCTGTACCGCAAACTGGCCGAGAGCGGCGAGCTGAGCGCCCACGTCGCGGCGCTGCTGATCACCCATCCGCAGAGCACGCCGGCCGATCTCGAAGTGCTGGGCAAGGTTATGCAGCAATTTGAGGGCGTGCCGAATCTGACGTTTCCGGGTATCAAAATATTCGCCGATGGCGTGATGGAGTTCCCCGGCCAGACCGCGGCGGTGATCGATCCGTTCAAGAACAGCCTCAAGCGCGGTGAGCTGCTGATCGACCCGGAAAACTTCGGCAAATTAGCGGTGGCGGCGGAACAGCGCGGCTGGATCATGCATGTACATGCGGTCGGCGACCGCGCGGTGCGTGAGGCGCTGAACGGCTTCGAGTACGCCCGCTCGCTCAAGCCGGCGCTGGTGCCGCACAGCATCAGCCACCTGCAGCTGGTCAATCCGAAGGAGTTTGCGCGCTTCAAGCAGCTCGGCGTGATCGCCTCGATGCAGCTGCTCTGGGCCACCGCCGAGACCTACACCGAGGAGCTGGTCAAACCCTACGTCAGCGCCGCCGCCTACCAGTACCAATACCCGGCGCGTTCGCTGCACCAGGCCGGTGCGACTATCGCCGGGGCCAGTGATTGGCCGGTATCCAGCCCCAATCCGTGGAATGCCATCGCCCAGGCCAGCACCCGCAAGGGCCCGATGGGCGTGCTGAATGCCAAGGAAAGCATCGACCGCGAAAGCATGTTCCAGGCCTATACCCTGAATGCCGCCAAAGCCCTGCGCCTGGACAGCCAGATCGGCTCCCTGGCACCCGGCAAGCAGGCTGACCTGATCGTCCTCGACCGCGATGTGTTCAAGGTCAGCGATGAAGAGCTGTTCGACACCCAGGTGCTGCGCACCTTCTTCGCCGGTAAACAGGTTTACGCCCCGGCCTCCTGACTCCGACTCCGCCCGCTCCGCCTTATCGGTACTGCTCCCCGCATCGGGTGGGGCGGGCGGAGCCTTGTTCAGCAGTCGCCACAGACCCATAACAATAAGGAATAGCCAATGCTCGCATTACCCATCCTCACCCTCGCCAGCCTGACGCTGCTGCCCTTCTGCAGCCAGGCAGTGGAGCTGAATGATCAGTTCGCCCTGCTGATTACGCCCAAAGTGGTCAGCGACTACCGCTCCGACGGCGTCTCGCAAACCCTCGGCGATCCGGCCGCGCAGCTCGACGTGATGCTTAGCCATGTCAGCGGTGCTTACCTCGGGGCCTGGACCAGCCATGTCAATTTTGGCTACGACTGGGAAAATGACGATAACTACGGCACACGCCAGGAAGTCGATTACTACGCCGGCTACTACTGGCAGATCAACGACTACATCAGCCTGGACGCCATGTACAGCAAGTACACCTACCCAGGCGAAAGCCAGTTCAACAGCAGCGACATCATCGTCACCCTCGAGGCCTATGGTGCCTATGTCGGCGGCAAGTATTCGGTCGATACCGACGAAGACAAGCTCAACGCATACATCGGCTATCGCACCCTGCTGCCGTTGGACGTGGCCCTGGATGCCCGCTACGGCAACGTCGACTACAAGGACGACGTGCTCTGGAATGAAGACTTCAGCAGGTCGCGGCAGAGCTATGACTACTGGCAGGTCGACCTGACTCGCGATCTGATTGGCGTGACCTGGGGGCTGAGCTACATCGACACCGACCAGTCGAAGGCCGAGTGCTTGAACTTCAACGGCTACGACGACCTGTGCGGGCCGACCCTGGTCGCCAGCGCCAGCAAGACCTTCTAAGGAGCAACACATGCCGTCGGACGCGCCCGCTTGGCCTTAGCGCCAGCGGGCGCGGAGGTGCTAGGATAAGCATCCGTTTTACTGGCGGCCGTGTCTGCTGGGGCATCCGGGTATTACTGCGCACACTCTTCAGCTCTGTTGCGCTGCGTGGGTAATACTTTCTGAGCCTTGTACCGGCGTGTCGCACCTTTCGAGATAGCCGTCCTCCATGTTTGGTCCCAACGACGAGAAGAACACTCCCGCGCCTTCTGCGCCGGCCTCTGCCGAGAAGCCTGCAGAGAAGAAAGACCTGTTCGGCTGGCTGCGCAAGAAGCCGCAAGCACCGACCAGCCCCGAGCCGCAACCGACACCCATCAGCGAGCAGCCTGTTGTTCCAGCTGTTGCCGAGCCCACACCAGCGCCCGTTGCGCCGGTAAGCGAAGTCGCGGCGCCCGTTGAGTCGCCGGCCATTCCCGCAGAAGTCGCGGTTGAGCCGCAACCTGCGCCGGTGCTCCCTGTCCCGGTTGAGCAGACTGTTGCTGTCGCTCCCGCGCTGCCTGCAGCCAGCGAAGCCAATCCACAGCCACGGCCGTCGCGTTTCCGTATCAATGCCGGCAGCGAAGTGCTGCATGCCCATATTGAACAGCCTGCGGTGGTTGAGCCGGTCGTCGTGCCACCAGTGGCCGAGCCTGCAGTCGTGCAACCTGTCGCCACTCCGGTCAAAAGCGCCGAAGAAACCCGGGCGGGCTTTCTTGAACGCCTCAAGCAAGGCCTGTCGAAAACCAGCGCCAGCCTTGGCGAAGGTATGGCCAGTCTGTTTCTTGGCAAGAAGGCCATCGACGATGACCTGCTTGAAGACCTGGAAACCCGCCTGCTGACCGCTGATGTTGGCGTCGAGGCCACCACGGCGATCATCGGCAACCTGACCAAGCGTGTGGCGCGCAAGGAACTGGCCGACAGCGGCGCGTTGTACAAGGCCCTGCAGGATGAGCTGGTTGCGCTGCTCAAACCGGTCGAGCAGCCGCTGAAGATCGACAGCAGCAAGCAGCCCTATGTGATCCTGGTGGTCGGCGTTAACGGCGCGGGTAAGACCACCACCATCGGCAAGCTGGCGAAAAAACTCCAGCAGGATGGCAAGAAGGTCATGCTCGCCGCCGGCGACACCTTCCGTGCTGCGGCCGTCGAGCAGCTGCAGGTATGGGGTGAGCGCAACCAGATTGCGGTAATCGCCCAGCACACCGGCGCCGACTCCGCCTCGGTGATTTTCGATGCCGTGCAAGCCGCCAAGTCGCGCGGCATGGATGTGCTGATCGCCGATACCGCCGGTCGCCTGCATACCAAAGACAACCTGATGGAAGAGCTGAAGAAGGTCCGTCGGGTAATCGGCAAGCTGGATGACACCGCGCCGCACGAAGTGCTGCTGGTGCTGGACGCCGGCACCGGGCAGAACGCGATCAATCAGGCCAAACAGTTCAATCAGACGGTCAACCTTACCGGCCTGGCGTTGACCAAGCTGGACGGCACCGCCAAGGGTGGGGTGATCTTTGCCCTGGCCAAGCAGTTTGCTTTGCCGATTCGTTATATCGGGGTGGGCGAGGGCATTGATGACCTGCGCACCTTCGAGGCTGAAGCCTTCGTTCAGGCGCTGTTCGCGGAGAAATAGGATGATCAAATTCGAGCAGGTCGGTAAACGCTACCCCAACGGCCACGTCGGGCTGCACGAACTGAGTTTCCACGTGCGCCGTGGCGAGTTCCTCTTCGTTACCGGGCATTCCGGCGCCGGCAAGAGCACCTTGTTGCGCCTGCTGCTGGCGATGGAGCGGCCGAGCAGCGGCAAGCTGCTGCTGGCCGGGCAGGACCTGTCGCATATCACCAATGCGCAGATTCCGTTTCTGCGTCGGCAGATCGGCGTGGTGTTCCAGAACCATCAGCTGCTGTTCGACCGCAGTGTGTTCGACAACGTGGCGCTGCCGCTGCAGATTCTCGGCCTGTCCAAGGACGAAATCGGCACCCGCGTGCGCACTGCGCTGGAGCGCGTGTCACTGGCCGACAAGGCCGAGCAATCCCCTGGCGACCTGTCTACCGGTCAGCAGCAGCGCGTTGGCATTGCCCGCGCCGTTGTGCATCGGCCGGCTTTGCTATTGGCGGATGAACCCACCGGTAACCTCGACCCGCGCCTGGCGGCCGAGATCATGGGGGTGTTTGAAGACATCAACCGCCTGGGTACCACCGTGCTGATCGCCAGCCACGACCTGGCGCTGATCGCGCGTATGCGCCATCGCATGTTGACCCTGCAGCGCGGCCGCCTGATCGGCGACGGGGAGGCCGCATGAGCGCCACCCGTATGCCGCCTCCGCAGCCCGCGCAACGCGTCGGTGCCGCGCCGAAGAAGTCCGAAGCGCCGACGCCGGGCGACGACGGCCCGAGCTTTTCCCACCTGCTGCATTCATGGTTGGAAAACCACCGCGCCAGCCTGGTCGATAGTCTGCGCCGGCTGGGCAAACAGCCGATCGGCAGCTTCTTTACCTGTTTAGTGATGGCCGTAGCCCTGAGCCTGCCCATGGGCTTGGCGCTGCTGCTGGATAACGTCGAGCGTTTGGGTGTGTCCTGGCAGCGCGCGGCGCAGATTTCCCTGTTTCTGCAGATCGACGCCACGGATGCTCAGGGCCAGGCCCTGCGCGAGCAGATCGCGGCAATGGATGATGTGGAAGAGGCCGAGTGGATCAGCCGCGAACAGGCCCTGGCCGAGTTCCAGCAGCAATCCGGCCTCGGCGAAGCGCTCAAGGAACTGCCCGATAACCCGCTGCCTGGGGTGATCGTGGTGACGCCGCAGCAAGTCGACAAGGTCGCCCTCGAAGCACTGCGCTTGCGCCTGGCCGAGCTGCCGCGGGTACAGCAGGCGCAGCTGGATCTGCTCTGGGTCGAACGCCTGAGCGCCATGCTCAAGCTGGGTGAGCGCTTCGTCTTCGGTCTGACC
>JBIHZW010000221.1:0-6199 GCA_044240245.1 Pseudomonas sp.
GTGTTTGGCGAAGTCCGCCGGCACGCCCGCCGAGCTCGGCACACCCTGAGTCAGCAGGCCGGAGCCGGCTTTCACCAGCAGGCTGTCGGAATGCCCGTGGTAGCAGCCTTCGAACTTGATGATGTTGTCGCGGCCGGTGTAGCCACGGGCCAGGCGGATGGCGCTCATGGTCGCCTCGGTGCCGGAGCTGACCATGCGCACCATTTCCATCGACGGCACCAGGCTGCACACGAGGTCCGCCATCTCGGTTTCCATGGCGGTCGGTGCGCCGTAGGACAGGCCGTGCTGCAGCTGGTTGCGTACTGCGTCGAGGACTTCCGGGTGGCTGTGACCGAGGATCATCGGGCCCCAGGAACCGACGTAGTCGACATAGCGCTTATCGTCTTCATCGGTGACGTAGGCGCCTTCGGCGTGCTTGAAGAACAGCGGAGTGCCGCCGACGCTTTTGAAGGCACGTACTGGCGAGTTGACGCCGCCGGGGATGTGCTTTTGCGCATTGGCGAAGAGGGTTTCGGAACGGGACATGGCAGGGCCTCTCAAGCGGGGAGTTGGGGCGAGCCGGGCTGCCCCTGACAAGGATTAATTCTGGGTAAACAGGGCACTAAAGGCGCGGGCGCGGCGCTCGACTTCAGCAGCCGAGTCGGCGCCGAACAGGCCGTGCACCACTGCGACCATGCTGGCGCCGTGGGCGATCAGCTCAGGTGCGTTGTCCAGGGTCACGCCGCCGATGGCGACAATCGGCAGGTTGACCTTGGCTTTCGCTGCTGCCAGCAACGCGACGTCGGCAGCCGGTGCGCCGGGCTTGGTGTTGGAATTGAAGAAGCGGCCGAAGGCGACATAGCTGGCGCCTTCCTTGGCGGCGGCCTCGGCCAGCGCCAGATGGGCGTGGCAGGTGCCGCCGATAATCGCCTGGCGGCCTAGCAGTGCGCGGGCGGCGGACAGCGAGCCATCGCCTTGGCCTAGATGCAGGCCTACACCCAAGCGGGCGGCCAATTCGGCGTCGTCATTGATGATCAGTGCGGCGCCATAGCGGTTACACAGCTCACGCAGGGCTTCGGCTTCACGCAGGCGGCGGGCGTCATCGGTGGATTTGTCGCGGTATTGCAGCAGCGTCGCGCCACCCTTGAGCGCAGCTTCGACGTAGGGCAGCAGCTTGCCCTTGAGCAGTTCACTGTCGGTGATGGCATACAGGCCACGCAGTTTCATCGCAAACGCTCCATCAGCGGCTTTCTATTAATAAGCATCTAGCGGCAGGCGGCGCGGAATAAACTGGCCGTGGCCAGGTTGTTCGGCATCGCGCAGGGTGCGCCAGGTGTAGTCGAGGGCAAATTGCACGGCGCTGACCAGTTCCTGACCCAGTGCCAGGCGACCGGCTAGGGTGCTTGCCAGGGTGCAGCCGGAGCCGTGGTAGCTGCCGGGCAGGCGCTGGCAGGTAAAGGTGTGGCGGCTGCCGTCACGCGAATACAGGCGGTTGTGCACTTCGTGCTCATCGCCATGCCCGCCGGTGATCAGCAGGTGCTGGATATACGGCAGCAGCTTCTCGGCGCATTCATCAGCGCTGCCGTCGGGCAGTTCGGCGAGGATGCGGGCTTCCGGCAGGTTCGGCGTGGCGATGGTGGCGACGGGCAGCAGGCGCTCGCGCATTGCATAACCGACTTCATCCTTGCCCAGCGCGCCGCCGCCGCCGGCACGTAGCACGGGGTCGCAGACCAGCGGGATACCCGGCAGGCGCTGCATGATCTCCAGCACGGTTTCGACCATATCGACTGAGCCGAGCATGCCAAGCTTTACGGCTTCGACTGGCAGGTCGTTGATCACGGCATTGGCCTGGGCCAGCACCCACTCGCGGTCGAGCACGCGGAAGTCGGAAACGTTGACGGTGTCCTGCACGGTCAACGCGGTCACGGTTGGAGCGGCGTGACAGCCTTGGGCGAGCAGGGCTTCGATATCGGCTTGCAGGCCGGCACCACCACTGGGGTCATGACCGGACAGGCACAGCACTACGGGGCGAGAGGTAGGCGTTTTCATGGTGCGCGAGCTTACCACCAAACCACGGCTTGCAGACCCCGCTGCGGTAGGAAAGCCAGCCAAGCGGACGATCTGTCGCATGCCGACATAGAGCAGCTGCCTCAGCCGGCGAAGGTCAAAAAACTCCAGACAGTTCAGGTTTTTCCTGGGGCTCTGGCGCAAGGGCCTATGCTAGAGTGCCAGCATCCAATTACACCGCTTCCAGCGGCGCACCGTGGCGCTGCTGGCTTACTCTGGCTGAGTTGCATGCACTACATCCTTCTCTGTTTCTTCATGCTGGTGCCAGGGTTGGCCGGGGCATTGGTTTTTGACGAAAACACCCGCAGCCTGCCGCTCGGCAAGGCCATGTCGGTATTCGAGGATGTACGCGGCGATGCCAGCATCGAGGACATCACCTCGCCGGCCCTGCAGGCCAGTTTTCGCCAGCACGACAAGGGCGTACTGAACGCCGGCTATTCGCGCTCGGTGTTCTGGCTGCGTCTGGATCTGGAATACCGCCCGCAGCAGGCGACAGGCGCACAGCCCTGGTTGCTGGAGCTGGCCTATCCGCCGCTCGACGATGTGCAGCTGTATCTGCCCGATGGGCAAGGGCGTTATCAGTTGCGCCAGCACACCGGCGATGCCTTGCCGTTCTCCAGTCGCGAGATCAAACAGCACAACTATGTATTCGAGCTGCAATTGCCTCCGGCGCAGCAGCAAAGCGTTTATTTGCGCCTGGAAAGCCAAGGCTCGATCCAGGCGCCGCTGACCCTCTGGGCGCCGAATGCTTATCTGGAAGAGCAGCCGGCACGCATCTATGTGCTGGGCATCATCTACGGCGTGCTGCTGGTGATGCTGATCTACAACCTGTTTATCTTCCTCAGCGTGCGCGACACCAGCTACCTGTATTACATCCTCTATATCGCCTCGTTCGGCTTTTATCAGCTGTCGGTCAACGGCGCGGCCATCGAGTATTTCTGGCCCAACAGCCCTTGGTGGGCGAACGCTGCCACGCCCTTCCTGATTGGTGCGGCGGCGTTGTTTGGTTGTCAGTTCGCCCGCAGCTTTCTGCATACCGCCGAGCACAGCCCCTGGGTCGACCGCGCCCTGTTGTTGATGATGGCCTCCGGCGTGCTGGTGATGACCCTGGCGCTGACGGCCAGCTACGCGCTGTCGCTGCGCCTGGCTACCTACCTGGCGCTGGGCTTTACCGTGGTGATCTTCAGCGCCGGCATCCTCGCCTGGATGCGCGGTATGCGCGTGGCGCGTTATTTCATCATCGCCTGGACTGCCTTTCTCGCCGGCGGAATGATCAACACCCTGATGGTGCTGGGCTACCTGCCGAACATGTTCCTCACCATGTACGCCAGCCAGATCGGCTCGGCGCTGGAAGTTGGCCTGCTCTCGCTGGCCCTGGCCGACCGCATCAACGCAATGAAGGAGGAGCGCACGCGCATCCTCCAGGAGGCGGGGCTCAAGCTCGAAGCTTTCAACCAGGAACTGGCCAACAGCAACCGCTTGAAGGATGAATTCCTCGCCACCGTCACCCACGAGCTGCGCACGCCGATGAACGGGGTGATTGGTTCGCTGGAACTGATGCAGATGCTTGAGATCGATGGCGAACTGGCGCACTACCAGCGCACGGCCGCCAGCTCCGCCCGCGACATGATGCGCATGGTCAATGACATCCTCGCCCTGACTGAATTGCAGGCCGGGCGCCTGTACCCACGGCGCGAGCCGTTCAGCCTGCGTGGCCTGTTCGACGGTTTGCGTGCGCAGTACGCGCCGCGCGCCGAGGAAAAGGGCCTGCGCTTTATTCTGGAGCTGGACGACAGCCTGCCCGACACCCTCGAAGGCGACGCCAACAAGCTGGTGCAGAGCCTCAATTGCCTGCTGGAGAACGCCATCAAGTTCACCCTGCATGGCGAAGTGCGGGTGCGGGTCAGCCGTGGCGGCACGGCCAGCGATATTCTGCCGCTGCGCATCGAGGTGATCGACAGCGGCGTCGGTTTCGCGATACCGGCCGACGGCAAGCTGTATCAGCGCTTCCAGCAGCTGGACGGTTCCATGACCCGCGAGTACGGCGGCTTGGGCATTGGCCTGGCGATCTGCCGGCAACTGGTCGACCTGCTCGGCGGCGACCTCAGCCATGAATCCCATCCGGGGCAGGGCAGCTGTTTCCGCCTGGAGCTGCCGCTGGCCTTGCCGGTGCAGATGACCACTCCAGCCGCCGTGGTGTTGCGCGCTACAGGCCCGGCGCTGCGCGCGCCTGAGCAGTGCACGGTATTGATCGTCGAAGACAACGCGATCAACCAGCTGGTAACCCGCGGCATGCTGCTCAAACTGGGGTATCAGGTGCGCACCGCCGATAACGGCGCCGAAGCCCTGGAAGTGCTGCGCAACGAAACCATCGACGCTGTGCTGCTGGATTGCCAGATGCCGGTGATGGACGGCTTCGCCACCTGCCGTGCGCTGCGCAACCTGCCCGGTTGCCAACTGCTGCCGGTGCTGGCGATTACCGCCCACAGCCACAGCGGCGACCGCGAGCGCTGTCTGGCCGCCGGTATGAGCGACTACCTGGCCAAGCCGGTGAAGTTCGAGCAGCTGCGTAATCTGTTGCATGACTGGGTGCTCTGCCGCGAGGCCTGATCTTACAATCTGCTGCGCGTCGGCCCTACTGCGTTAAAAGCAGGTTCTAGCTCGCCAGATCGTAAATTTATTATTGAGTTGTATGCGCCAGCGGCTGGCCAATATGCCCGCTGTTGTGCCCGGAATCGCCCTTTAGCCATGGTCTGAATCCTGATTCACTTAAGCGATAGTGAATCAGGATTCAGACCATGGCCTATCGCACCACTGCACTGCGTATCGACCGCGACCAGGCACTGCGTGAGCGCATCATCAGCGCCGCTCTGGCGCGGGTAGCCGAGGGCGGCTTTGCGGCGTTGACCATGCAGGCGCTGGCCGAGAATGTCGGCATTGCCACCGGTAGCCTGTACCGTCATTTCAGCAGCAAAGGCAGCCTGGCGGCCGAGGTGTTTGCCCTGGCCAGTCAGCGTGAGGTCGATGCCCTGGCCACCACCGTGCGTGGCCCCGGTAGTCCGGTGCAGCGCCTGGCCGCAGGGCTTGAGCGCTTTGCTGCGCGGGCCTGGGACAGCCGTCGTTTGGCCTTTGCACTGATTGCCGAGCCGGTTGACCCGGAAGTCGACGAGCAGCGTCTGCTCTACCGCGAAGCCTATGCCGACCTGTTCGTCGAATTACTGCAGGAAGGCACTGCGTTGGGCGTGTTTCGCGTACAGCAGATCAATCTGGTCGCCGCCTGCCTGGTCGGTGCCATCGCCGAAGCCCTGGTCGGACCCTTGTCGCCGCCAGCGCGTGCGGCCCGCGAAGCCGGTTATCCCGCCCCCAGCCTGGCTGAAGTCAGTCAGGCCTTGGTCACCTTTTGTCTACGCGCCGTGGGCGCCCCATTGCCCGCAGAGGAGCCTCAGCCATGAATGCCAGCCAGCACGCCGAAACCCATGAAGTGTTCAACCAGGTGCCGCCGCTGGACGGTGCCAACCTGTATCGCGTTGACCTGCCGCTGCAGGAGTGGAGCAAGCGCTTCGGCGGCGGCTGGGCCGAGCAGCGTCTGGATGTGTATGGCGGCCTAGCGGGCGGCGAGTTGATGGCCGCAGGCTTTCTCGCCAATGAAAACAAGCCGGTGTTCAAAAGCCACGACCGCTATGGCCATCGCGCCGATCTGGTGGAGTTTCACCCGGCCTATCACCAGCTGATGAGTGCGGCCATCGAGCATGGTCTGCCGTCCATGCCCTGGACCGATCCGCGTGCCGGCGCCCAGGTGGCGCGCGCCGCCATGAGTTATCTGCACAGCCAGGCCGAAGCCGGCAGCGGTTGCCCGTTGACCATGACCTTCGCCAGCGTGCCCGCGCTCAAGCTGCAGGCCGATGTGGCGGAGAAGTGGCTGCCGAAAATTCTTTCCACCCAGTACGACCCGCGCAACCTGCCGATCGAGCAGAAAACTGGCGCGACCATCGGCATGGCCATGACCGAGAAGCAGGGCGGCACCGATGTGCGCGCCAACACCACCCGCGCTTATCCAGTCGGCCTTGGTGGCTCGGGCCAGGCCTACGAGCTGGTCGGCCACAAATGGTTCTGCTCGGCGCCGATGTGTGATGCCTTCCTGACCCTGGCGTAC
>JBIHZW010000035.1:0-19709 GCA_044240245.1 Pseudomonas sp.
GGTAGTCAGATCAGTACAGCCAGGAATACCGGCCAACAAGCCCGCTTTCGCCAGCAGCAACGTGCCGGAACACTGCGCGCCGATCAGCTGACGGTTAGGATCAAGCCGCGCCAGCCACTGCATCACGTCTGCGTCCTGGGCAATCTCGCGGGTCTTGATGCCGCTGCCGACCAGCACCGCGTCGAATGTCTCAATCTCATCCAGCCGCGCCTGGCGATGCAGCTTCACGCCGTTCATCGACGTCACCGTTTCGCTCGGCGCAGCCAGCGAGACACGCCAGCCCGGCTGTTTGATGCGGTTGAGAATGCCCAGGGCAATCAGCGAATCCAGCTCGTTGAAGCCGTCAAAGGTGAGGATGGCGATATGCATGGTGAGCCCTGGCGCGATGGAGTCCGGCCATTCTCTGCCCGGCAGCCGCCGTGGCATAGACACAGTCGCACGCGGCAATAACCATACAGACGCGTGCCGTCAGCCCGCCGGGCTGAGCATCTCGATCTCGCGAATCTCGAAATCACTGTGCAGGTAGTCCATACGCCGCTCATAAAACTCGCGCATATGCGGCAAGGCACTGTGAAGCGCCAGATGCTCCTGCGATTGCCAGACCTCATAGAAGATAAACAGCGTCGAGTCGCGGCTATCGCGCAGCATGTGGTAGGCGATGCAGCCCGCCTCGGCGCGGCTGGGCTCGACATAGGCGCGGAACAACGCCTCGAACTCGGCGGCCTTTTCCGGGCGGGTATGGGCGTGCAGGATAAATCCGTATTGATCAGCCATCTTGGGCTCCTGGCAGGGTGGGTTTATTTACCCTATAACAGCCAAACCCAGCTCATTCATGCCTTTTAGTCACATGTCATTTGCGCTCAAGCGGCTGTTTCTGCCCGCTCACGCGCCCTAGCATGCCGCCATCACTTACTGAGGCCCATGCCGTGAAGAAGATCCTGCTGCTCAACGGCGGTAAACAGTTCGCCCACTCCGACGGCCGTTACAACACCACCCTGCACGACACCGCACTGGCCTTTCTCGACCGCGCCGGCTTCGACCTCAAACACACCCATATCGACAGCGGCTACGACGTCGCAGAAGAAGTAGCAAAATTCCTCTGGGCCGACGTGATCATCTATCAGATGCCCGGCTGGTGGATGGGCGCGCCCTGGACGGTGAAAAAGTACATCGACGAGGTGTTTACCGAAGGCCACGGTAGCCTCTACGCCAGCGACGGCCGCACCCGCTCGGACGCCTCGCAGAAATACGGCAGCGGCGGCCTGATCCAGGGCAAGCAATACATGCTGTCACTGACCTGGAATGCCCCGCAACAAGCCTTCGACGACCCGACTGACTTCTTTGAAGGTAAGGGCGTGGACGCTGTCTACCTGCCCTTCCACAAGGCCAACCAGTTTCTCGGCATGACCGCCCTGCCAACCTTCCTCTGCGTCGACGTGATGAAGCGCCCCGCCATCGAGGCCGATATCGCTCGCTATGAGCAGCATTTGGCGCAGGTACTGGGCTAAGTAACCGGCCTTAGCGGCAGAGGGGCAAGGCAAGCAGCTGCGCCCCAAGCCAGCCGGCCAGGTACACGCCAAGGCCGAACACCAGATGGGTGATCAGCGCACGCAACCTGACCTGCCAGGGATTGGCCATCCGTGAAGCCGCCAGGCCCATGCCGAACCCTGGCTGCATCAGCAGCAACGGCGCCGCCACGCTGACAACACCCAGCAGCAGCGCCGGTAGCAGCGTTGGCTGGCATAGCCACTGCGGCCCTACCAGCACCACAAACAGGCCGACAAAGGCCACGCCAATCAGATAATGGCAGCACCAGCCCAGCAGCCGCTCGCCACGCACCGGTTGCGCCTTGCCGATGGCCGCATGCTGGAAACGGCCATGGCGCATATGCCCAAGCCAGCGGCCGACCAGGGCGTAGTCCAACGAGGCAATGCCGAACAAGCGCCGCCGCGCCAGCGCCCAGGCATCCATCAGCAGCGTTGCGCTCACGCCCACCAACAGCACGTGCAGGATCAATTGACTGTCCATATTCACCTCTTTTGCTTTGTCTGAAAGGCTGTTTTCATAAGCCTGCCAGTTCAAGTCAACTTGAGGTCAAGGATGAAAGAGATGGATATCGGCAAAGTCTCGCGCTGGTCCGGTTTGCCAGCGTCGACGCTGCGCTATTACGAAGAAAAAGGTCTGATCCGCTCCATCGGCCGCAACGGTCTCAAGCGCGTGTTCAGCGAATCAGTGATCCAGCGCCTGGCGCTGATCGCGCTCGGCCGTGAGGCGGGGTTTTCCCTGGATGAAATCGCCACCATGCTCGCCGCAGGC
Organism: Pseudomonas sp.; assembly: GCA_044240245.1. GTDB lineage: Bacteria > Pseudomonadota > Gammaproteobacteria > Pseudomonadales > Pseudomonadaceae > Aquipseudomonas. Next base: position 2,317 of record JBIHZW010000035.1, read on the forward strand.
AACCAGCCCGCGATTGACCGCGCGCAACTGCAAGCCAAGGCCGACGAACTGGACCGCAGCATCAAACGCCTCAGCGCCATCCGCGACGGCCTGCGCCACGCGGCGTCCTGCCCGGCGGAAAACCACTTGGAGTGCCCGAAATTCCAGCAGCTGATGAACCTGGCCGCACGCACCACAGCCAGGAGCAGGGCTCACCCGCCGATCAAGTAAACGAGCCGTTAGCCAGGGCATCGCCATAGCCAAACGCCAGCATCCGTTCGTCTTACCGCATAGCTTGCCGGATGGACGGCACATCACATTGAAAAACGCCGTCCCATACTAATTTCCCTCATGTGCTTCGCGCTGTGTGCATGAGCTAAACCACATGGATATCAATCCAAGGGTGACGTGCCACAGCAGTGCAGTAGCTCGAGCAGTGAGAAGTTTTACGGGCAGGGTGCGCCCCTTGTTGAATAGGAGTGTTCAGCAATGTCTCACCTGCCTGAAAGTTCGAAAATCCCGCCCATGCCCGACCTGCTTCCGCCTAGCGCAGAAGATGGCCCCGGCCTTAGTAACGCCAACATCAGCAACGCCAACCTGGCGATCAATCCCAACCTGCAGTTGCAGCCCGGACAGATTGTCTTCCCGCAGTTGCGCAGCCTGCGGGCCGGCTGCTGGCTGCTCAACTACAAGCCCAGTGGTGCGCCGCTGGTGTCGTATGACGGCACGCTACGGGTCGAGTCGCACAGCGAGGGCCGTACGGCCAGTGGCGATCTTTACCAGCGACCGGTGATCTTCCTGCCGCTGCCCATCACCTCGCCCATCCCCCTGCTGGAGAACAAGCTCAACCCCAACGCCAACCTGGCGCTACGGCCGATCCTACTGGCGGGGCCAAGTCCGGCGGCGGGCATTCCGATTCTGTCGCGTTCGCGCTATCGCTACTACGTGCGGGTGACGACATTGCCGGAGTATTTCTATCTGGGTAACAGCTTCAGCCTGGGCTTCCAGCTGTATCGCTTCACCACGCCCAATAGCTGGGTGCTGGAAAGCACACTGACTGCACAGATGGTGCGCATGACCGGGCCGGCGGGCTTTCCGTCACCGTCGGACTATGCCGAGGGCGATGTGAAAAACGCCGCCAATGTGGTGGTCGGTCGTTTGACCATGGGCTGGCTATCTACCTACCTGCGCCGCTGCACAGTGGAAATCGACACCGTCAACGGTTCCGAGCGGCCAACCAACAGCGGCATCGGCCATACCTGGACCAGCCTGATGGACGCGGTGGGTTGGCAAACCACAGTGCACCTCAGCGACACGAATGTCGCCGAGCCCAGCGGCAACTCCTGGTCCAATGCGGAAATGCACGCGGCCATGCTCGCGCGGCGCGCGGTGGTCAACCTCGACAGCGAATGGCGCTATCACGTGCTGGCGGTGAAGAACATCGACTCCACACCACGCGGAATCATGTACGACAACGGCGGCACCGACTCCAACAACGTGCCACGCGAGGGTGTGGGGATTGCCTCGCACTGGACCATTTCCGCCGGCTGGGGCACGGTCAGCGGTCAGCGCTTTGGCACGGCGGCAGCGCCCTACTTCCGCACTGCGGTGCATGAGCTGGGGCATGCCATGGGCCTATACCACAACTCGGCGGACTTCGGCTTTATGTGCACCAGCGATGTGATCGCGGCTGCCGGTACGCCTGCCACGCCGTTCCCGAGCAATATCCAGTGGTCCTTCCACCCGGATAACCTCAAGCAACTGCGTCACTACCCTGACCCCTTCGTGCGTCCAGGTTCGGTAGCCTTCGGCAGCGCCTCCACAGCCACCCCGAGCATCTCGCCGACGGATCGGGAAGCGGACGTGCTGGGGCTGGATCTGAAGATCACCCCGCTGCTCGGCGAACTGCCGTTGGGAGCACCGGTGCGCATCGGCGTCACCCTGCGCAACCACGGTGATCAACCGCTGCTGGTACCGGCAAGCCTGAGCCTGAAAAGCGAGAGCGTCAGCGGCAGCGTGACCGACCCATCGGGCAATGTGCGGACCTTCCGCACCATCATCCACTGCATCGAAGACTCGCCGTTCAAGGTGCTTCAACCCGGCGAGCAGATCGAGGAGTCGATGACCCTGATGCGCGGCGCCGAAGGTGCGTTGTTCGGTGTATCGGGCATCCACCAGGTGCAGGTCGAGGTGCATTGGGAAGTCGATGGCATGCTTGCCCATCTGGCGGACAGCGCCAGTGTGATGGTCACCGCTGCCGTCGACACCAATCACGCGGAAGCTGCGCACAAGGTGCTCACCACCCCGGATGCTCATCTGGTGCTGGCCATCGGTGGTGATCACCTGACTGACGGCATCGCGGCGATCCAGACCGCGCTGGACTCTCCGGTGCTCAAGCCGCACTTTGCCGCCATCGAGACCAAGCGCCTGGCCAGTCGTTTTATGAAGCGCAAACCAGACGCCAAAGCGGCTACGGCGCTGCTCGATTACGACACGGTGATGAGCGGCAGCGAGCATGACAAGCTCGAGCGTTTGCTCGGCGACGCGGGCGGCAGTTTGCCGAAGGCCGGCAAGGCCAAGGCCAAGCCAACTCGCCTGACCAGCGCCAAGTAGTGCAAACGCAGTAAACGGAATGCGCGGGGCCCATGCCCCGCGCACTCCAAACCAAGCGACCAAGGAGCGTCAGAATGGAATTGCATGAAGCACAACTGTCAGGCAACTGGCACAAGAACAGCCAGGAACAATGCGCCGCCGGTTATGCCGCGCACCTGCACCTGCAAAGCAATGGCCTGTACGTCGGCAGCAGCGAGCCCGCCGGCAGCTTCACCTGGTGGGATCAAGGCACCTGGGCGCTGCAAGGCCCCGGCAAGCTGGCCATTTCTACCGCCAATGACGAAGTCGTTACCTACACCTACAGCCTCAGCGACGGCACCCTGACCTTTACCGACCCTACGGGCTGTCGCTTCAGCTATCGCCGCGCGCCCTGAACGGAGCATGCCGTGCAGAGGCACGGCCCCTAGCAAGAGCCTTTTACGCATCGCCAAGGAGGCACCATGTCTGGCTCAATTGTTCCCCCCACAGTTTTCTTCGACCTGGGCGATACCCTGACGTTTACCGGCCCCGGCGGCGTACGGATGCGTTATGCCGACTGCCTGGATTGTCTGCAAGTGCTCAAGGCACGCGGCTACCGTCTCGGTCTGCTGTCCGATCAGGCAGCCAGCACCAGCGTGGCCAACGTGCTGGCGACACTCACGTCGCTGCACCTAGCCCGCTATATCGAGCCGGCGCTGATCACCCTGTCCAGCGAACTGCCGGGCAACCTCGGCAAACCCGCACAAGCGATCTTCGATCTGGCGCTGAGCAAAGCGCAGCACAGCGTTGCCAGCGAGCGAGCAATCTTTATTACCGAGAACCTGGCCCATGTGCAGGCGGCCCGCAGCTATGGCTGGCGCGCCATTCTCAAGCGCAACAGCGGCAGCTGCGTGGCCAGCGAAGGCGAATGCGTCAGCGGCCTGGCAGGTTTGCTGGCCAAGCTACCGCCACTGGCTACGCCGAGTAGCAGCCTGGCTCTGGCGCCGCCGCCCAAATTGGTCGATGGCCTGTGGACGGTGCCCATGGATATCGTGCGGATTGATGCCAGCCTGCTGTTCGATGCCGCCACGCAGCAGATCAGTGGCGATGCCACCCTGGAGTTTCGCCTCGGCAAACATGCTGGCTGCCCGATCTTCGACCTGCGCCAGAGCGTCACCGGCGTGTGGCTGGATGGCGTGGTGGTTGCGCCAGCCGATGTTGCCAGCCATGACTTCGGCGGGGGTGCCAATGCCAACCTGCGCGTGCTCAACCGGGTGCTGGATGCAGGTAGCAGCCACAGCCTGCGCCTGACCTATGCAGTCGGCGTGCCGCAGGCCTCAATGGCCGGCTCCTACCTGCCGCAGATCGTCTGGAGCGCGGGGCCGCGGCTGGCGTTCAACTTCGGCTTTACCGACCTGGGCGCGGGGCGTTATCTGGAAGCCTTTGTGCCGGCCAACCTGATTCATGATCAGTTCGAGCTAAGCCTGCAACTGCGCCTGACGGGCACCGCCGTGGCGCATACACCGATCAGCAATGGCACCCTCCACGTACTGGGCGCCAATCACTGGCGCATCGACTTTCCAGCGCGTTTCAGCGCCCTGTCGCCACTGCTGGAGCTACGCGCCAGCGACAGCCTACAAAGCACCACAGTGAATACCGTGCTGCCGGTATCCGGCAGCAATGTCGCGATCACCACCTGGAAACTCACCAGCAACGCCGCCAATCTGCTCAACCAGGCCAATGCCATCGCCGGCTTCCTCGCTGACAACGAAAACAGCTCCGGACACTATATCCACGGCAACCGCTTTACCGCCTTTATCCACCAGGGCGGCATGGAATACGACGGCGGCACCACTACCAGCACCGGCCCACTGCGCCACGAAACCTTTCACAGCTGGTGGGCGCGCGGGCTGAAGCCGGCCAGCCAGGCCGACGCCTGGTTCGATGAAGCCTGGACCACCTACCACGACAACGGCGCGGCGGGCGTGCAGCCCTTCAACTTCGCCGAAGCGGCATTAGCGTTGTGCCCGCGCAACCCGTGGGTGCGGGTTACCCACGGCTCCTCCTACGGGGCTGGCGAACGTTTCTGGAAAGGCATGGCTGGCTTGCTCGGTGCCGCGCCGCTGGGCGATCTGATGCGCAGTTTCTATCTGGCGCGTTATCCGCAGCCGGTAAAAACCGAAGAGCTGGAGTGCTTTCTACTGGCCCGTGGTGGCAACCCAACCTGCGTGGATGCCTTCCACCGTTTCGTCTACGGTCTGCCCGATCCAACGCCACTGCCAGATGTCTGGCTGCGCGACGATGCCGCCGATCCCGGCGCCAATAACTGGGGTGGGCGCTTCTGGGATTCGCCGGACCTGTGGATTCGCAACCGCGACGACAATGGCCTGGAGCATCAGAACCTTGAGTTCGGCCAGGACAACTGGATTCACGCCCGTGTGCGCAACCGCAGCGCCACGGCCAGCGCACGGCATCTGGTGGTCAGTTTCAATATCAAGCAGTACGCCGGTAGCCAGTTTGTCTACCCAGCCGATTTCCTCCCGGCGGTCACGGCAGCCGCGGATTTCGACCTGGGCCCCGGCGAGACGCGTATCGTCAAGGCGCGCCTGCCACGCAGTGCAATACCGCCGGTGGGCAGCCACCCTTGTCTGCTGGCTGCGCTGTTCAGCCGTTTCGATCATCCGCAGCCCGGGCGTCATATGTGGCAGCAGAACAACCTGGCGCAGAAGAACCTCAGCGTGATCGATCTGGCCCCCAATCTGTGGATAGTGTTGCCCTTTATGGCCACCAGCCTGCGCGCCCGTCAGACACGCAGCGTGCTATTCGAACTGCTGCGCCCTGAGGGGCTGGAAACGCTGCAAGCCAGCCTACTGCTGGATAAACGCGCGCTGGCGCCCACGCTCAAGGCCAGTGCCCTGCGCTTGCCGGAGCTGGCAAACACTTCGACAGCCAGAGCAAAACCTATGGCAGATGAGCCACTGGATTGCGCCAGCCACGCCTGCGCGGCAATGCCAAGCACCGATCAGCTATTGACCAGCAAGACCCCGGAGCGACTCGCCGAGACTTTTCCTAACGCACTGGAGCTGAAGTTTGCCAAGGGTAAACAGGCGCAGCTGCCAATCGTGCTACGCCCGCTGGAGTCGCAACGGCTGGGGCTACGCGTCACGGTGCCGGCAGACGCCAAGCGCGGCAGCAGCTTTACCCTCGACCTGGTGCAGCGGGAAAACGGCAAGATAGTCGGCGGCGTGGCGCTGCGCATCAATGTGCGCTGAGCAGCGCCACCACCACGGGTTACGGCGCGCCAAACAGCGCCGTCCAGTAAATCCCCGCATCGCTCTTGGGATCGTTGGCATAGGCGGCGCCCAGTTCGCTGAATTGCGGATTCATCAGGTTGGCACAGTGGCCGGGGCTGGCCAGCCAGCCGTCGACCACTTTGTTTGCGGTGTCCAGGCCGGCGGCGATGTTCTCACCGACGCGCTGGCCGCTGTAGCCGGCCAGCTCTGCACGGTCGCCGGGGGTGCGGCCGTCAGGGTCCTGATGATCGAAGAAGTTGCCGTTGGCCATGGCCCGGCTGTGGGCTTCGGCGGTGCTGCCCAGGGTGGCATTCCACACCAGCGGCGCGGCGGCGGCAAAGGCTTGGCTGCCGCACTGGCGAGCCGTGCTGCGCGCAGTATTGAGTTGTTCAAGCAGTTTCTGCCCTTCCGCCTGCCAGTCGCCCAGGCGTGCCGCCAGCAATGGCCGAGCCAGCAAAATGCGCCACTCACGGTCCTGCTGATTGACGCCGATATCGACGAATTGCGGATCGAGCACGATCTTGCAGAAGCTCTCCTGCAGCACTTTCAGCGCCGCCGCTGCATCACGCGGGCCGGACAGGCTGATGGCCTGCACGTTGACCATCGGATAGCCCGCTGCACTCATCGCCTGCTGCAAATCCCCCGAGCGACCCACCGGCTGCACCAGACGCGGATCGGCCGTCAGCGGCGGCAGCTCAGCAGAGGCCTGATCGCCGCAGCGCTGCACTTCACTGCGGTAGCTGTTGATCAAGCCGACCAGTTGCGCATCCTCGGCGGCCTGCGCACCTGCAGCGCACACCAGCGCCAACCCCAAAGCGGCGAACGCCCGAATAAATTCCTTGCTAGCCATAAAACCCCTCGACCTGAGCATACCCATGCGGCGTGCTCATAACTGTGGTCGGGTGATCTTGGCGCACCTCGCGCGCTGAAACCAGCCCAATGCATAGGCCGGATCAGTGATGAAAAAGACTCAGAAGCTGTTTCGGGTCTCGCGAGCTAGAGCCATGCAAGGCAAGAACGGGCGAGGAAGCGGAGTTTACTGGTGTAAATGAGCATTCCGAGTCTGTTCTTAACGCAGCAGGGCCGACGCGCAGCAGATCCGAGACGGCTTCTTAAACGTAGATGCTGACGCCGCCTCTAGCCTGCAACCAGTCGCGGTAGGTGGTCAGCGAGTCGGTCTGCTGGTCGCCGTTGTAGCCGACAAAGCTGTCGGTCTTGTCCAGGCCGGCGTCGACCAATTTGTTGATCTGCGCCAGCAGCTTGGCAGCGTCTTCGCGGTCCAGGTCGGCGACATCCGGCAGGGCAATTTTCGAGGTATCGCTCTCCGGCTCGGCCACCGGGCGAAAGCGATCACTGGCAATGGCGTTGCTGGCACCGCTGCTCTCGGCGTGCATCGCGCGCAGCAGGCCGCCGCGGCTGTTGGCCACCATGCCACTGGCAAAGCGGCGGATTTCCGCAAGCGGGTCTGACGCGTTGGTGTTCGGTTTGTCGATACTGCTGCCACTGCCTGCGGCCCCAGCGGTGCTGGGCTTGGCGGTATTGGCAAAGTAGCTCGCCAGCGGCGAGTTGTTGGAAATACTGGTCATGGCGAATCCCTGCATAGGTCAGCTGGCAGGCATTTCTGCAGAATATGGGCCAACCATCTGCAGGCCAGTAAAACCAGGCTTTTCCTTCCACTCAACCTTGAGCGCAGAGGAAACGCTTTGCCGCCTCAGGCAGGCGGTTGCCGCTGGCAGGCAGCGCACAACTTAGTGAGGCCCTGAAACGACAGCGCCCCCGCAGAAATCTGCGGGGGCGCGTGTAGTGGGTAGATGGGCAGCCAGTCTGGCCGGTTGCCCGTGGCGTTTATCTAGACGGCGCGCAGACGTTCCTCGGCGAGGAAGTCTTCTTCCAACAGTGCGTCCTGACCGGGAATATCGTTCGCCTCGTCGGCGTGCAGTGGCGTGACGCGCTTGCTGCGCAGTTTGCCGAATTGATGCTCAAGGGCGTGGTGCAGTTTTTCGATAGAGCCGTCGATGGCCTGTTCCAGTGACTCGGCCTTGTGGGTGACGGAAATAGGTTGCAGGCCCTTTGGCCGTGCTTCGATCTGGCAGCGTTTGTCGTGCGCGCCGGCTTTGGCGCCGTTGTCGTCATGCAGATGGACAACGATGCGGGTCAACTCGTCATCGAAGCGCTCCAGCTTGCTGGCAACACTGGCACTCACCCACTCAACCAGACGAGCACTGCCTTCGATGTGGTTATCGCTGTGAACTTGGATTTGCATAAAGCTTTCCTTCTTCAACTGTTCGCGAAAGCGTCGCCTACCAAGGCGACAACTCCAGCCTACGCCACTACGCCCCCCTTTAGGCAAGCACTAAGACGTTGGTCGTAGCCACAAATCTGCAACGCGCCCTCCTGCAGTTCGCTACACCCCTTGTGCCCCGTGAGTTACAAGACTACGGCTGCAAATCAAACAAAACTTTTCCGCTTTCCATGTCGCCCGGCATGGAGAAATGCTCATGGGCGATCAACCATTGCCCGCCCTGCAGGCGGAAACACTGGCTGACGCGCATCCAACTGCTTTGCATTTCACCCTTGTCATCGCTGCCGCCGCAGTGGAATAGGTAGTGCACCACGGCCAGTTCGCCACTGAGCAGAAAGCTCGGCTGATGAATCTCGAACAAGCCCGGGCCAGGACACATTTCCATACAGGCCTGCCAATGCGCCTGATAGGCCGCGCGGCCCTGAAACCGTAGCGGGCCGATGGCGTCGTAGGCCACTACATCCTCGGCGTAGTGGCTCATGATGCGGCTGACATCCTTGGATCGGCAGGCGGCGGCCCAGGAGTCCAGTTGCTGTTGAATCTGCGCTTGGGCGTTGCTCATGGTCGTGCTCCTTGTGCTTATTTCTGGGTCGAGGCGCAGCAGGCATGCGCCGCTGCCGGTTGCTGGTATTCGTCGTGCAGGCGGGTCCAGTGCATGCCCTTGCCCTCCAGATCGGGCATGCCGTCCCAACCCTCGCCACGGCCGAATGGCGTGAGGTCGAGGTAGTGAAAGCTGCTCATCAGCATTTCCAGACCACGGCCGTAACTGGAATAGCAGTGATAGACCTGCGCACCATCACGCAGAAATACGCTGACGCCGGGCTGCTCGCCCTGCACGTGGTAATTCAGGCCCAGACGCTCTAGCTCGGCCTTGTCGCGGTAGTTGTACTCGACCGGGGCGACCTGCTCGTCGGTGGTGGCGTGGTAGTCGTAGTTGAACGCGCTGCCCAGCGAGGAATACCAGGGCAGGTTCCAGCCCATGCGCCGCTGAAACGCCTGCAGATCGGCCAATGGCGCGCGGGAAACCAGCACCAAGGTGGTATCGCGGGCATGCAGGTGGGCCTGATGGCCGATATTGTCGACCACGCAGGAACAACCGTCGCAGCCCTCGCCGCGGTCCATGTGGTACATGAAGTGGTAGATGATCAGCTGGCTGCGTCCGGCGAACAGATCAGCCAGGCTCAGCTCACCCTCGGGGCCCTGAAAACGGTAATCGGCCTCAACCTTGACCATCGGCAGCTGGCGGCGCTCGACGTTGAGCGCATCGCGTTGCTGGGTCAGCGCCTTTTCTTTGGCCAGCAAGGCCTTGCGGGCAATCAGCCACTGCTCACGGCTGGCAATCTTGGGGTATTCAGGACGACTCATGGGCAGTGCTCCTTTTCCGTTGTTTGAGCAACGCGGGCAGCGTGCGCTCTAGACCTGCAGCTCGCGCACCGGGCGGACTTCCACGCAACCGACGCGCGCCGCAGGAATGTGCCCGGCCAACTGGATCGCTTCGTTAAGGTCGCGGGCTTCCACCAGATAAAAACCTGCAAGTTGCTCCTTGGTTTCGGCGAACGGGCCGTCGATGATCGACAGCTTGCCGCCGCGCATGCGCACCGTAGTGGCGGTCTGCACCGACTCCAGCGCTTCGGCGGCGAGCATGCGGCCGCTTTCTGCGACCGACTCGGCATAGGCGAAGCATTCCTCGTCACGCGGGCTGTCGGGCGAGTTATGCAGCTCATGCTCGTTGCTGTAGACCAGGCACAGGTATTTCATGGCGTTCTCCGGTGTTGTGGCGCGGTTACTGACTAATCGAATGGCGCGGCGCTGAATCGACAGCGCCGCCCAAAATATTTTCAGTCCCGACCAACGGTAGCCAAGCTGCGGTTATCCGCCAGGCGGATGGCGGCTTAGCCGGTCGGCAACTCGTCCAGGCGCATCTGCAGAAACTGCCGATCCGCGCCCTGCTGCGCCAGTTGCAATGCCCGCTGATAGGCATCGCGCGCAGGCGCCACGCGGCCCAAGCGGCGATTGAGATCGGCGCTGGCGGCGTGGGCCAGGTGGTAATCGGCCAGTTCGCCGCGGACCAGCAGCGCGTCGATCAATACCAGACCGGCCTCCGGACCCTGCTGCATGGCCACCGCCACGGCGCGATTAAGCTCAATCACCGGTGATGGATTCAGGCGTAGCAAGGCGTCGTAGAGCCCGACGATCTGCGCCCAGTCAGTCTGCTCGGCCTGGGTGGCTTCGGCATGCACGGCGGCAATCGCGGCTTGCAGGGTGTAGCCAGCGAAGCGCCGCGAATGCAGGGCCTGCAGCACTAGGGCGTCGCCTTCGGCAATCAGCGCGCGGTCCCACTGGCTGCGGTCCTGCTGCTCCAGCAGCACCACTTCGCCGCTGGCCGAGCTGCGCGCACTGCGCCGCGACTCGTGCAGCAGCATCAAGGCCAGCAAGCCCTGCACTTCCGGCTCGGGCAGCAGTTCCAGCAGCAGACGCGCCAGGCGAATGGCCTCATCGGACAGGTGCGCGCGGGTCAGCGAGTCGCCGGAGCTGGCGAAATAGCCTTCGTTGAATACCAGATAGATCACCCGCAGCACGGCATCCAGGCGCTCTGGCAGCTCGCTGCGTCCGGGCACTTCATAGGGGATGCGTGCATCGCGAATTTTCGCCTTGGCGCGCACGATGCGCTGGGCCAGGGTGGCGGGCGTGGTGAGAAAAGCGCGGGCGATTTCCTCGGTGCCCAGATCGCAGACTTCGCGCAGGGTCAGGGCCACCTGCGCATCGCTGGCCAGCGCCGGGTGGCAACAGGTGAAGATCAGCCGCAGGCGGTCGTCTTCGAGCAGCTCGCCCTCGTCCAGCGACGCGTCATCGGCCAACTCAAGATGGTCATCCAGCGGCTGGAAACGCCGCTGTCGGCGCAGGTTGTCGATGGCTTTGAAGCGCCCCGCCGATACCAGCCAGGCACGTGGATTGGCCGGCACACCGCTCTGCGGCCATTGCTCCATGGCCGCGCGAAAGGCTTCGTGCAGCGCTTCCTCGGCCAGGTCGAAATCGCCCAGCAAGCGAATCAGGGTGGCCAGCACGCGACGCGATTCATCGCGGTAGAGCTGCGCGAGCTGGGCCTGCAATGCAGCTGGAAACTCCATTCCAGTGATCTCCGTAAAGCGCCTGACGACGGCGCGACCCACCACCGCGCCGCCTAGGCCGTTCCCACACTAGCGCATCAAGCGCACTTCAGCTTTTCAACCGATAACCGGTTTTGAAGATAAAGCCCACGGCCAGAATGCACAGCAGCAGAAAGCCAAGAATCATCGCCAGGCTCAGGCCGACGTTGACGTCGGACACGCCGTAGAAACTCCAGCGGAACGCGCTGATCAGGTACACCACCGGGTTGAACAACGTCACCGTTTGCCAGGCCGGCGGCAGCATGCTGATCGAGTAGAACGCGCCGCCGAGGACGGTCAGCGGCGTGACGATCAGCGCCGGCACCACCTGCAGTTTCTCCCAGCCGTCAGCCCACACGCCGATGATGAAGCCGAACAGGCTGAAGGTCAGCGCGGTCAGCACCAGAAACGCCAGCATCCACAGTGGATGAAGAATCTCGAAATCAACAAACAGCCGCGCGGTAATCAGGATCACCAGACCGAGAATGATCGACTTGGTGGCCGCCGCGCCGACATAGCCAATCAGGATTTCCAGGTAGGACACCGGCGCCGACAGCAGCTCGTAGATGCTCCCCGAATACTTGGGCATGTAGATGCCGAACGAGGCGTTGGAAATGCTCTCGGTCAGCAGCGCCAGCATGATCAGCCCCGGCACGATAAACGCGCCGTAACTGACGCCCTGCACCTGGGTCATGCTCGAACCGATGGCCGAACCGAACACCACGAAATACAGCGAGGTGCTGATCACCGGGGTGGCGATGCTCTGCAACAAGGTGCGCCAAGTGCGCGCCAGTTCGAACAGGTAGATGGCACGGATTGCGTAGAAATTCATGCGCGCGACTCCTTGACCAAAGACACAAAGATTTCTTCCAGCGAACTCTGGCTGGACTGCAAATCCTTGAAGTCGATGCCGTGCTGAGCGAGGTCCTTGAGCAATTCGGCGATGCCGGTATGTTCACTCTGGGTGTCGAAGGTAAACACCAGGGCATGGCCCTCATCGATCAGCTCCAGCGGGTAGCGCGCCAGCTCGGCGGGGATGCTCGCCAGGGGATGCTGTAGTTGCAGCGTCAGCTGCTTCTTGCCGAGCTTGTGCATCAGCGCCTGCTTGTCTTCCACCAGAATGATCCGGCCCTTGCTGATCACCCCGATGCGGTCGGCCATCTCCTCGGCCTCTTCGATGTAGTGGGTGGTGAGGATGATGGTCACCCCGCGCTCACGCAGACGGCGCACCATATTCCACATGTCGCGGCGCAGCTCGACGTCGACGCCGGCGGTGGGTTCATCGAGAAACAGAATCTGCGGCTCGTGGCTCAGCGCCTTGGCAATCATCACCCGGCGCTTCATGCCGCCGGACAACTCGAAAATCTTCGCGTCGCGCTTGTCCCACAGCGACAAGTCCTTGAGCAGTTGCTCCAGATAGGCCGGATTGGGCTTCTTGCCAAACAGGCCACGGCTGAACTTCACCGTGGCCCAGACAGTTTCGAACACATCGCTGACCAGCTCCTGCGGCACCAGGCCGATCTGCGAACGGGACGCGCGGTAGTCCTTGATGATGTCCTTGCCGCCTACCAACACCCGCCCGCCACCTGGATTGACGATGCCGCAGATGATACTGATCAAGGTGGTCTTGCCCGCACCATTAGGGCCGAGCAGCGCAAAGATCTCGCCCTGGCAAATATCCAGATTAATGTCCTGCAGCGCCGGGTGGCCGCTGGCGTAGGTCTTGCTCAGCTGTTGAATCGAGATCACCGCTTGCACAGGACTTCCTTCTTTGGGGAAAAGCGTAATTGTAGGGAAGTTGGCCGGACTTGCGGAAATGCTGATGCAGCAACCTGGCTGATTTTCCAGGCCAACGTTGAGCTACAGCAGATGCGGCTGCTAGGCTGGACCTGGTTTTACCCAGACAAGGAAATAGACCATGGCTCTTCGTCACCACCTCGCCAGCCTCAGCCTGCTCGCCCTGCTGGCCGGTTGCAGCTCGCAGCCGCCGGCGCAGCAAACCGCCGAAATCACCGGCGATTGCAGCGTCGAAAACCTGCAAGGCGTACTCGGTCAGAATGCCAGCGCCGAGCTGATCCAGCAGGTGCAGCAACAGGCCAACGCCAAGACCCTGCGCGTGCTCGCCCCCGGCGACGCCGCCACCATGGATTACAACCCGCAGCGCCTGAACATCGATATCGATGAAAGCGAAGTAATTATTCGCCTGACCTGCGGGTAAACCATCGCTGAAACGCAAACGCGTCGCGCCAGGTTCTTAGTAACGGTAACTGCCGGCAACGATGGCCGCTTGTAGCTCGCGGGTCAGTGGCACATAGCGGTCAGCACCGGGCAGCCAGGCATACAGCGGGTCGCTGCAGCGGTCGAGGTCATAGGCCTGCTCCTTCAATGGCGCTTTTTTGTGTTTGAAGGTACCGGTGGTTTCCATTTCCGCACTCAAACGCAAAAACAGCGGCACGGCGTAGGCCGGCAGTTCCTGGCGCAAGTGCGTGAGCAGGGCCTGGAAATCAAAATCCTCCGGCGCACAGGCCAGACGGATGCAGGCCATACCGGCGCGGCCATTGGTGTTGGGCACCTCGACACCATAGACCACGGTCTCGCTGACCTCGGCAACGCCATCCAACACCGCTTCGACCTGGGTGGTGGAGACGTTCTCGCCCTTCCAGCGGAAGGTATCACCCAGGCGATCGACAAACTGCGCATGGCGAAAGCCCATGTCGCGCATCAGGTCGCCAGTGTTGAACCAGGCGTCACCCGGCTCGAATACATCGCGCAGGATGCAACGCTCGGTGTCGCGCGCATTGGTGTAACCATGGAACGGTGACTTGTCGGTGATCTTGCCCAGCAGCAGGCCCGCCTCGCCCTTGGCCACACGCTGCAGGTGGCCGTTCTGGCGCAGCGGCGCCTCGCGCTCCTGGTCGTAGCGGACGATGGCGTAGGGATAGGGCGAAAAACCGACGGTGTTGTCGAGATTGAGCAGGTTGGTAAAGCCGATATTGCCCTCACTGGAGGCATACAGCTCGACCACCCGCTCGACCGCGAAGCGCTGCTTGAACGCCTGCCAGATGCTCGGGCGCAGGCCGTTGCCGACCATCACGCGGATCGGATTGGCAGCGTCGCTGGGGCGCGCCGGCTGGTCGAGCAGGTAACGACACAGCTCGCCGACGTAGCCGAAGGCGGTCGCCCGATGCCGCTCCACTTCATCCCAGAAACGGCTGGCGCTGAACTTGCGCACCATGATCAGCGCCGCCTGGCCGGCCAGTACCGAGCCCCAGCACACCACCATGGCGGTGCCGTGATAGAACGGCAGGCTGACATACATGCGATCCTCGCGGCCCAGGCGCACGGCAGCGAAACCGAAGGCACCGTAGCCCTTCATAAAGCGCCCGTGGTTGAACACCACGGCTTTCGGCAGACCGGTGGTACCGGAGGTGTAGATATAGAAACAGGGGTCATCGGCGCGTACTGCGCGTTCCAGCAACGGCGCATCGACGGGATAGTCGTGCAGCGCGGCGGCCGGGTGCTGCCAGCCTGCGGGCGCCTCGCCGGGGTCGCGCCAGGTTGGGCGATCGGCAAAGTAGTGGCAGGCATCGGCAGGCAGTGCCACCTCGGCCGCGATTTCCGTGAAGGCGTCCAGCAGCTCCTCGCCCACCAACACCATGCGCGGCGATGCCAGGCTGATGCTGTGGGCCAGCACGCGGCCGCGCTGGCTGCTGTTGATCAGCGCGCTGACCGCACCGAGCTTGGCACAGGCAACGACCCCGGCGAGCAGCTCGAAGCGGTTCTCGAACATCAGCGCCACACTGTCGCCCTGGCGCAGCCCACGAGCACGCAGATAGTGCGCCAGCTGGTTAGCCCAGCGGTCGAACTCGGCGTAGGTAAGTTGTTCGTCGCCCTGGATCAGCGCCACGCCGTGCGGATTGTCGCGCGCCGCCTCCTCAATGCAACTGGCCAGGCTGACGGGGTAATCGCCACGGCTGCGGTTGCCAATATGCAGCCCCTTGACGATAGCGGGCAGGTCGACAAGCAGGCGCGGCAAGCGAGACAGTAGGCGCGGCAAGGTGATCAGGTCAGCATGATTCATGGTGCAGGACTCCAGGCGGTGCGAGGCACTCGTTGTTGTTTGCCGGTCAATCTAGTCAGTCAGCACCATGCTGTTAATAGCCTGGGGTTGCATCACCATGGCAATTTGTCTCACCGGCGGCGCACAATCGAACTCCCTCTGGCTGGAACAAGGATTGCCCATGCTGCCGGTACACACGCCTAGCGCGACCGCCTCACAGTTGCTCGATCTGTACCTGTCGCTGCAGGGGTTCGCCCTGGTCGGCCCGGACGATCTGCAGACGCTGGGCGTCGAGCTGGAGCAACTGAAGAACCTGGAAATGCGCGTACCGGTACGCTGGGCATTGCAGCTCTGGCAGCGCGCAGCCAGCCGTGGCGCATGTGCGGAGATCGGCCTGCTGGTCGGCCAGCAGCGCGGCCTGCACACCCGCGGGCCGGTTGCCCACCTAGCTGCGCAGAGCGCCACTCTGGGCGAGGCCATCGAACTGTTTCGCCGCTATATCCCGGTCATGAGCGAGGGTGAAAACCTGCGCGTCGAGTCATCTGGCGGGCGGGTGCGTATCCACTTCTTGTTCAACGCGCCACTGCTCGGCCACGCCGTCGTCTGCGAACACAGCATCAGCTCAGCGCTGTGCTGGGCGCGCCAACTCACCGGGGTGCGACTGATGCCGCAAGCCGTAGGTTTTCGTCATGCACCACTGGGGCCCCCAGTGATCTATCGGCAGGTGTTCGGGGTATCGCCACGCTTTGCCGAGGGATTCGATTACCTGGATCTGCTGGAGAGTGATCTGCTACTGCCGGTGCCGGGGGCCAATGCCTATCTCAAGGGGCTGATGCAGCAACGCGTGAGTGCCATGCAGGCCCAGCTGCCGGCGCAGCACAGCACCCGCCTGCAGGTGCTGCAGCTGATCGAACAGAGCCTGCTCAGTGGTGAGCTGTCGGCAGAGGGCGTGGCGCGGCATCTGGGTATCAGCCGGCAAACCCTGCATCGCCACCTGCGCGAGGAAGACTGCTGCTTCTCCGAACTACTGACTCAAGTACGCCGCCAGCATGCACTGCAACGTCTGCAGCAACCGGATTGCCGGATCGAGGCGCTCAGCCGCGAACTGGGCTTCAGAGAGCCAAGTGCCTTCTACAAGGCCTTCAAAGGTTGGTTCGGCCTGTCACCCAAGGCCTACCAGCAGCACGCCGGCAGCGGGCCGACAGATTTAACTAAGCCAGGCAGACCGGGCATACTGGCGCACCCGTAAGCAAGTCGGCCGCCCGTTCCCATGCGTATTCACGTCACCTTTATCGACCGCGTTGGCATCACCCAGGAAGTGCTGGCGCTGCTCGGTGGGCGCAATCTCAACCTGGATGCGGTGGAGATGGTGCCGCCGAACGTCTATATCGACGCCCCGACCCTGAGCCCCGAGGTGCTCGACGAGTTGCGCGAGGCGCTGTTCAAGGTGCGTGGCGTGCAGGCGGTGACCATTGTCGACATCCTCCCCGGCCAACGCCGCCATCTGCAGCTCGACGCCCTGCTCGCAGCCATGACCGACCCGGTGTTGGCGCTCGACAGCCAGGGCCGCGTGCTGTTGGCCAACCCGGCGCTGATCGAACTCTGTGGCCAACAGCCCGAGGGCTTGGGCATCGGTGAGCTGTTCGCCGACAACGACCTGCATCAGGCGCTACTCGACCAGGGCTTCCGTCTACCGATGCGCGAAGTCACCCTCAAGGGCCAGGCCCTGCTGCTGGATGCGCAGCCGATCACCGAAGGCGTTGACGGTGGCGCGCGGCAATTGGCCGGCGGTCTGCTCAGCCTGTACGCACCGAGCCGCATCGGCGAGCGCCTGGCGGCGCTGCACCACGACCATGCCGAGGGTTTTGATTCGCTGCTCGGCGACTCCGCGCCGATTCGCAGCCTGAAGACCCGCGCCCAGCGCGTTGCCACTCTGGATGCGCCGCTGCTGATCCAGGGCGAAACCGGCACCGGCAAGGAACTGGTAGCGCGCGCCTGCCATGCCATCAGCACGCGACGCACCGCGCCGTTTCTCGCGCTGA
>JBIHZW010000222.1:0-6153 GCA_044240245.1 Pseudomonas sp.
TCTCGACCCGATCTCCACGCTGAAAGTCGAAGAGCTGATCTACGAACTGAAATCCAAGTACACCATCGTCATTGTTACCCACAACATGCAGCAGGCGGCGCGGGTCTCGGATTACACGGCGTTTATGTACATGGGCAAACTGATCGAGTTCGGTGATACCGATACGCTGTTCACCAACCCGGCGAAAAAACAAACCGAGGATTACATCACCGGTCGTTACGGTTGATGGCAAGCCCATTCACTGTCGACACGTATCCGGTTAATTCAAGGGTTAGCACATGATCAACAAAGAAAACCTTACCCAGCATATTTCCCAGCAGTTCAACGTCGAGCTGGAGGAGGTGCGTAGCCACCTGCTGGCCATGGGCGGCCTGGTCGAGAAGCAGGTCAACGACGCGGTTACCGCACTGATCGACGCTGACTCCGGTCTGGCTCAGCAGGTGCGTGAGATCGATGACCAGATCAACCAGATGGAACGCAATATCGACGAAGAGTGCGTGCGCATTCTCGCTCGTCGTCAGCCGGCCGCGTCCGACCTGCGTTTGATCATCAGCATCTCCAAGTCGGTGATCGATCTGGAGCGCATCGGCGACGAAGCCACCAAGATCGCCAAGCGCGCGATCCTGTTGTGCGAAGAAGGTGAAGCGCCGCGCGGCTACGTGGAAGTGCGACATATCGGTGATCAGGTGCGCCGGATGGTGCAGGAAGCGCTGGACGCTTTCGCCCGTTTCGACGCCGACCTGGCGCTGTCGGTGGCGCAGTACGACAAGACCGTCGACCGCGAATACAAGACCGCGCTGCGTGAACTGGTGACCTTTATGATGGAAGACCCGCGCTCGATTTCGCGCGTGCTCAACATCATCTGGGCTCTGCGTTCGCTGGAGCGCATCGGCGACCACGCGCGCAATATCGCCGAACTGGTGATCTACCTGGTGCGCGGCACCGACGTGAAACACATCGGCCTGACCCGCATGCAGGAAGAAGTGCAGGGCACCAAAAAAGGCAACTGAGTCGGCTGTTGCGGGCGGCGTTAGCGCGCTGCCCGTACGGCCCTCCATGGCCAAGATGCACCTGATCGCGACATATGGTGCATTTCGGTTGGCCTTTGGCCAGTAGCCGTGACTATGCTTAAGGCCATCAGAACAGGAGTGGCCGATGAGCAAAGTCAGCGTGCTGGTAGTGGACGACGCAACCTTTATCCGCGACTTGGTGAAAAAGGGTTTGCGCGACCACTTCCCAGGCATCCAGATCGAGGAAGCCGTCAACGGGCGCAAAGCCCTGCAGATGCTCACGCGCCAACCGGTCGACCTGATTCTCTGCGATTGGGAAATGCCGGAAATGTCCGGCCTGGAACTGCTTACCTGGTGCCGCGAACAAGAAGCCCTGAAGATCGTCCCGTTTATCATGGTCACCAGCCGCGGTGATAAAGAGAACGTGGTGCAGGCGATTCAGGCCGGTGTTTCCGACTTTATCGGCAAGCCCTTTTCCAACGAACAATTGATCACCAAGGTGAAGAAGGCCCTCAGCCGTGCCGGCAAATTGCAGGCGCTGATGTCCAGCGCGCCGCCGAAAATGCTCAGCAGCGGCTCTTTCGCCAACGACTCGCTGTCCGCTTTGACCGGCGGCAAAGCCGATGTAGTCAAACCAGCAGCAGGGCCAGTGGTGCAAGCCGCTGCGGCCTTTGCCGGAAAGCCTGCTGCGGCCAAAGCACCGGCTGCCAGCGCCCCCAGCGGTCGCGGGCAAGGCCAGTTGCGTTTGCCCGGTGGCGCCAGCATGTCCTGCGTGATCAAGGCGCTTAGCCTCAAGGAAGCGCTGCTGGTGGTCAAACGCACCGAGGTGCTGCCGCAGGTGCTGGAAAGCGCGGTGCTCGATCTGGAGCAAGGTGAGGCGGCAGAAACCGCACGGCTCAACGGCTACCTGCATGCCGTCGCGGCCTTCGAGCCAAAACCCGACAGCGAGTGGCTGCAACTGACCTTCAGATTCGTCGACCGCGACCCGCAGAAGCTCGACTACATCTCCCGGCTAATCGCCCGCGGTACGGCGCAGAAGCACTTCAGCCCCGGCGCGTAAGCAAACCCAGTCCTACCGGTGCATGCGAGATGGCTCACAACCCTGGCGCGCCGGTTCGCGTCGCACGGGTTCCGCTGCTAATCTCAACGATCCGGACAGACAAATCATAAGATCCGAGTCGTTATGCTAGGGCGTCTGATACTTCTCTGCAGTTTGTTGACCCTTGCCGGCCAGGCAACGGCGTTGACTATTTACAAGTACACCGATGCTAACGGCGTGGTCACCTATACCGACCAGGCCGCGCCCGGTGCGCAGGTGTTCGTGTTTCGCGACCGCATGGTCGAGCGCCTGGACAACCAGGTAAAGCTGGAAACCAAGAAGCACGAAGCCGGTGAAACCCTGTTGGTACGCAACGACCTGCACGCACCGGTGCAGATCGAATTGCGCCTGGAAGCCACTGACAACGTTACCGGCGTGCCGAACAAGCCGATCAGCTGGGTGCTGCCGCCGCGTAGCAATATTCGCCTGGCCACCCTGGCCCCACGTGATGCCAGCAAACCCATGCGTTACACCCCCAAGCTGCGCTATGCCATGGGCGATCCGCGCCTGCTGCCGACGCAGAAGAGCTACCCGCTGCCGTGGCGCGGCGGCCCGTTCCGCCTGACCCAGGGCGCCAACGGCAAGTACAGCCACTTCACCCCCAAAGGCCGCTACGCCATGGATATCGCCATGCCCGAAGGCACGCCGATTGTTGCGGCGCGCGGCGGCATCGTGGTGAAAACCGAGAATCAGCAGAGCGGTCGCGGCAACAACCCGTCCGGCAACTACGTGCGCATCTTGCATGACGACGGCACCATGGGCGTTTATCTGCACCTGATGAAGGGCTCGGTGGCGGTCAGCGAAGGCGCGCGCATCAACGCTGGCAGCATGCTCGCGCGCTCCGGCAACACCGGCAACAGCACCGGCCCGCACCTGCACTTCGTGGTGCAGCGCAATGTCGGCCTGGCGCTGGAGTCGATCCCCTTCAACTTCGCCCAGCCGGTCAACAGCCTGCCCAACTTTGCGGTGGGCGGAGAGTAACGCCTAGCCGTGTACGGGCTAGGCGCGGCAATCAATCCAGCTTAAGCACCTTGGCCAGGACGATCTTCGGGCCTTTCATCTTTTTCACGATGATGCGCAGGCCGTCGACTTCCAGCACTTCCTCTTCTTCGGGCATGCGCTTGAGGGTGTCGTAGATCAGTCCGGCGAGGGTTTCCGCTTCGACGTGATCGAGGTCGACACTGAGCAGGCGTTCGACCTTGGCCAGTGGCGTGTCGCCGCGCACCAGCAGTTTGCCTGGCTGATAGGCGAGGATGCCGCGTTCGGCCTTGCGGTGTTCGTCCTGAATATCGCCGACCAGGGCTTCCAGCACGTCTTCCATGGTCAGGTAGCCGATCACCTTGCCGTCGGCTTCTTCGACCAGGGCGAAGTGTGAACCGCCGATGCGGAACTGCTCCAGCAGGCTGGACAGCGGCATATGCCGGCCGACTCGCTCAATCGGGTGCATCAGCTCGGCCAGTTTCAGCGCCGAGGGCAGCATCTCCAGCAGCGACAGGTGCAGTAGCAGGTCCTTGATATGCAATACGCCGACGTATTCGCCGCTGTTATCGTCGTAGATCGGGTAGCGGCTGTACTTGTGCCGACGGAACACGCTGAACACTTCATCCAGTGCGGCTGTCAGCGGCAGGGACACCAGGTCCTCGCGGGAGTTGGCCCAGTCGACCACTTCCAGCTCGCCCAGCTCCACGGCCGAGGCCAGCACGCGCATGTCCTGGTCGCTGGGGTCGCTGGCGCGGCTGGAATGCAGGATCAGCTTGAGTTCGTCGCGGCTGTAATGGTGTTCATGGTGCGGTCCCGGCTCGCCCTGGCCGGCCACGCGCAGAATGGCGTTGGCGCTGGCGTTGAGCAGGAAGATCGCCGGGTACATGGCCCAGTAGAACATGTACAGCGGCGCGGCCGTCCATAGCGACAGCAGCTCGGGTTTGCGGATGGCCCAGGACTTGGGGGCCAGCTCGCCGACCACGATATGCAGGTAGGAAATGATGAAGAACGCGGTAAAGAAGGCGATGCCATGTATCAGCTTCGGCGATTCGATACCGATACCCGCCAGCAGCGGTTCGAGCAGGTGGGCAAAGGCCGGTTCGCCGACCCAACCGAGGCCGAGGGAGGCCAGGGTGATACCCAGCTGACAGGCCGAGAGGTAGGCGTCTAGCTGGTTGTGTACGGTGCGCAGGATATGTCCGCGCCAGCCATTTTTTTCCGCCAGGGCATCGACCTTGGTGGCGCGCAGTTTGACGATGGCGAACTCGGCGGCAACGAAGAAGCCGTTGAGCAGCACCAGAAACAGAGCGAATAGAACGAGGCCGAAATCGGCGAAATAGTTGCTGGCGACGTAACTCGTGGAGGGGTCCATAAAGGGTTCGGGTAGTGAATGACCGCTAAAGGGTGGGGGCTGACAGCCAGCTTTGCAAGTGGGGCGCGGTTACTGGCCGCGCCGTACCACTTGCAGCGTGGGGAAGTGGCAGGTGAAGGTGCTGCCCTTGCCCAGGTTGCTGACGATATCCAGCCGCGCGCGGTGGCGCAGCAGCACATGCTTGACGATGGCCAGGCCCAGGCCGGTGCCGCCGGTGTTGCTGGCGCGGCTGGAGTCGACCCGATAGAAGCGCTCGGTCAGACGCGGCAGATGCTTGGCCTCGATGCCCAGGCCACTGTCCTGCACGCTGAGGTGCGCGCCCTGTTCATCGCCCCACCAGCGAATCTGGATGCTGCCTTCGTCCGGGGTGTACTTCACCGCGTTGAACACCAGGTTGGAGAAGGCGCTGCGCAGTTCGGTTTCGCTGCCCTTGAGCTTGAGGTGCGGGTCGGCTTCCAGGCTGATGCGGTGATGACGCTCGCCAGACAGCGCCTGGGCATCGTTCTTGATGCTCAGTAGCAGCAGGTCGACGGCCACTGGCTGGTTGTCCGAGGGGTAGTCGGTGGCTTCCAGCTTGGCCAGCAACAGCAGGTCATTCAGCAGGTTCTGCATGCGCCCACCTTGCTGCTGCATCTGCTGCAGGGCCCGCAGCCAGCGCGGATTAACGTCCTCGACATTGTCCAGCAGGGTTTCCAGGTAGCCGCTGATCACCGTCAGCGGGGTGCGTAGCTCGTGGGAGACGTTGGCAACGAAGTCTTTGCGCATCTGCTCCAGCTGATACAGGCGGGTGATGTCGCGCACCAGCATCAGGTGTTCACGGTTGCCGTACTGGGTGATGTGGAATTGCAAACGCAGGCGGTCGCTGACCGGTGACGGCAGTTCCAGCGGCTCGTTGTAATTGTGGTTCTCGAAGTATTCGATAAAGCGCGGGTCGCGCACCAGGTTGGTGATCTGCTGGCCACTGTCCTGCGGGGTTTTCAGGCCCAGCAGTTTCTCGGCGGCGATATTCCACCATTCCAGGTTGCCGTCGCGGTCGAGCATGATCACCGCATCTTTCAGCGCGGCGGTGGACTCCTGCACGCGGTCGATTACCGCCTGCAGGCGGCCGCGGACTTTCTGGTCGCGGCGCTGCAGGTGGTAGATGCTGTCAAATACTTCGCCCCACAGGCCGTAGCCATCCGGCGGTGCTTCGTCACCCTGGCGGGTGCGCAGCCATTTGTGCAGGCGCAGCAGTTGTTGCAGGTGCCAGCCGAGGTAGCCGGCCAGGCCGAGGAGCAGGGTCCAGGCGTATTCGCCGGTGATCAGCCCGAGCAGCAGGCAGACCCCGACCAGGAGCAACAAGCGACGTATCAGGGGGCCGCGCCAGTCTTGATTCAATTCGAGCTCATCCGCCAATCAATCCTTTATGCAGACCCAAGCTGGGTCTGCAGGCCATCCTAACCGTCTTAGCTCTTGGTGGAAAAACGATAGCCGGTGCCACGCACGGTTTGCACCAGGTTTTCGTAAACCTCGCCGAGGGCTTTGCGCAGGCGGCGGATATGCACGTCGACGGTGCGCTCTTCGACATACACGTTGCCGCCCCAGACCTGATCGAGCAGCTGGCCACGGGTATAGGCGCGCTCCTGGTGGGTCATAAAGAATTGCAGCAGGCGGTATTCGGTGGGGCCCATTTCGGCTGGTTTGCCGTCGAT
>JBIHZW010000037.1:0-19611 GCA_044240245.1 Pseudomonas sp.
GCCTGCGCGAGGACCGCAAGCAGCTGGTCGGGCTCAAACCCGTCGACCCGAACACCGTGCTGCCGGAAGGCGCACAGCTGGTGTTCGACCCGAAACAGTCCATCCCGATGCAGATGGTCGGCCACGTCACCTCCAGCTATATGAGCGCGGCGCTGGGTTATTCCTTCGCCATGGGCGTGGTCAAGGGCGGCCTCAAACGTATCGGCGAGCGGGTGTTCGCACCGCTGGCCGATGGCAGCCTGATCGAAGCCGAAATCGTCAGCTCCGTGTTCTATGACCCGAAAGGGGATCGCCAGAATGTCTAACTTGATCAACGTCTATCAGCAACGCCCGGCTGCCGCACATGCCGAATCGCCACTGTTCCACGCCGGCCTTGAGCAACTGGCAGGCAAGGGCGCTGCCAACGCCGGGGTGACCCTGCGCGAGAAAAAGCTGCTCGGTCACCTGACTCTGCGTGGCGATGGCAAAGACCCGGCATTTGCCGGCGGCGTGCACAAAGCTTTGGGCCTGGAACTGCCGGTGGCGCTGACTCTGGTGGCGGCTGGCGACACCTCGCTGCAATGGCTGGCGCCGGATGAGTGGCTGCTGATTGTGCCGAGCGGCAGCGAGTTCGCGGTCGAGCAAAAGCTGCGTGAAGCCCTGGATGGTCAGCACATCTCGATCGTTAACGTCAGCGGCGGGCAAACCCTGCTGGAACTGAGCGGGCCGAAGGTGCGCGAAGTGCTGATGAAGTCCACCAGCTACGACGTGCACCCGAGCAACTTCCCGGTGGGCAAGGCGGTGGGTACGCACTTCGCCAAGTCGCAACTGGTGATCCGCCACACCGCCGAAGACACCTGGGAACTGCTGGTGCGCCGCAGCTTCTCGGATTACTTCTGGCTGTGGCTGCAGGATGCCAGCGCCGAGTTTGGACTAGCGATCAAGGCCTGACACCGCAGTCGTCTTCTGTAGGAACGGACTTGTCCGCGAAGTCTTTCGCGGCCAAGGCCGCTCCTACAGGCGTTCTCGGACGGCTCTATCTCCTGAGGGAGAAAGCTGAACAGCAACGGAGTTTGTTATGAGCCGCACCCCCGATACCTGGATTCTGACTGCCCACTGCCCGAGCGTGCTCGGCACCGTGGATGCGGTGACGCGCTTTCTGTTCGAGCAGCGCTGCTATGTCACCGAACACCATTCCTTCGATGATCGCTTGTCGGCGCGCTTCTTTATCCGCGTGGAGTTCCGCCAGCCGGATGACTTCGATGAGCAGGCCTTTCGCGCCGGCCTCGATCAGCGCCTGACCGCCTTCGGCATGCAGGTCGAGCTGACTCCGCCGGGCTACCGCGCCAAGGTGGTGCTGATGGTCAGCAAGGCCGACCACTGCCTGAACGACCTGCTCTATCGCCAGCGCATCGGCCACCTGGCGATGGATGTGGTGGCGGTGGTGTCCAATCACCCGGATCTGGAGCCTCTGGCGCGCTGGCACGAGATTCCCTACTACCACTTCCCTCTCGACCCGAATGACAAGCCGGCGCAGGAGCGCAAGGTGCTGCAGGTGATCGAGGACAGCGGCGCCGAGCTGGTGGTGCTTGCCCGCTATATGCAGGTGCTGTCGCCCGAGCTGTGCCGCAAGCTGGATGGCTGGGCGATCAATATTCACCACTCGCTGCTGCCCGGTTTCAAAGGCGCTAAGCCCTACCACCAGGCCTATGAGAAGGGCGTCAAGCTGGTCGGCGCCACCGCCCACTACATCAACAACGACCTCGACGAGGGGCCGATCATCGCCCAGGGCGTGGAGTCGGTGGATCACGCCCATTACCCCGAAGACCTGATCGCCAAGGGCCGCGATATCGAGTGCCAGACCCTGGCCAAAGCCATCGGTTATCACCTCGAACGGCGGGTGTTCCTTAACGCCAGCCGCACGGTGGTGCTGCACGCCTAAACCGCAACTGCTGAATCCCCGCTACGGGTGGATCACCGACTGCCAAACCCGCGGTCCCACCCGGCAACAGACACAAGCTCCAGTACAAGGCCGCGCGACCGTTGGCCGCGCCTTTGTATTCACAACAAGAAAGGAGAAATACGTATGTCTGGTAATCGTGGCGTCGTCTATCTCGGCGCTGGCAAGGTCGAAGTGCAGAAAATCGACTATCCGAAGATGCAGGACCCGCGCGGTCGCAAGATCGAGCATGGGGTCATCCTGCGTGTGGTCTCCACCAATATTTGCGGCTCCGACCAGCATATGGTGCGCGGTCGTACCACGGCGCAAACCGGTCTGGTGCTGGGCCATGAGATCACCGGTGAGGTGATCGAGAAGGGCCGCGACGTGGAGAACCTGAAGATTGGTGACCTGGTCTCGGTGCCGTTCAATGTGGCCTGCGGCCGCTGCCGTTCGTGCAAGGAACAACACACCGGCGTTTGCCTGTCGGTCAATCCGGCGCGTGCCGGTGGTGCTTACGGCTATGTCGACATGGGCGACTGGACCGGAGGTCAGGCCGAATACGCCATGGTGCCGTATGCCGACTTCAACCTGCTGAAACTGCCGGATCGCGACAAGGCCATGGAGAAAATCCGCGACCTGACCTGCCTGTCCGACATTCTGCCCACCGGTTACCACGGCGCAGTGACGGCTGGCGTTGGCCCAGGCAGCACCGTGTATATCGCCGGTGCCGGCCCGGTCGGTTTGGCGGCAGCAGCTTCTGCCCGTTTGCTGGGCGCGGCGGTGGTGATTGTCGGCGACGTTAATCCGGTGCGCTTGGCTCACGCCAAGGCGGTCGGCTTCGAGATTGCTGATTTGTCCAAAGATACCCCGCTGCACGAACAGATCGCCGCGCTGCTGGGCGAGCCGGAAGTTGATTGCGCCGTCGATGCGGTGGGCTTCGAGGCTCGCGGCCATGGTCACGCAGGCGTCCAACACGAAGCGCCGGCCACGGTGCTTAACTCGCTGATGGGCGTGGTGCGGGTTGCCGGCAAGATCGGCATTCCCGGCCTCTACGTCACCGAAGACCCGGGTGCGGTGGACGCGGCGGCGAAGATCGGTAGCTTGAGCATTCGCTTCGGCCTCGGCTGGGCCAAATCCCACAGCTTCCACACCGGGCAGACCCCGGTGATGAAGTACAACCGCGCGCTGATGCAGGCGATCATGTGGGACCGCATCAATATCGCCGAAGTGGTGGGTGTGCAGGTGATCAGCCTGGACGACGCGCCGCGTGGTTACGGCGAGTTCGATGCCGGCGTGCCGAAGAAGTTTGTAATCGACCCGCACAAGATGTTTAGCGCGGCCTGATTGCCCTCAGCTATACAGGCGGGCAGTTGGTTTGCCCGCCTGCAGTCGCATGCGCGTTTCCTCAACCGAGGGGCGTGCCCGCGTTCTGCTTTTTTCTGCTCCGTAAATAGAACCTGAAAAGTGGCTAGAGTAAGTGCACGGCACGGCTTTTCAGTGCCCACTTCCCAGGGCAGGACCTTATGCGGGCGATCTGCTTCACCCTATGCTGGCTTTGGACAAGTGGCCTGGCGTGGGCCACGGACTGGTACCCGGTGGAGGTGCTGGCCGATGGCGTATCGCAGCAGTACCAACCCCTGTCGCAAGCAGCGAAACCCTGGCGGGTCTGCGCATTGTTGCCGCATGGCAAGGACCGCTACTGGTGGGGCGTGGCCTGGGGGCTGGATGAGGAGGCTGCGCGTCAAGGCGTGCGGCTAGGCATCTATGAAGCAGGCGGCTATGAAAACCCGCAGGTGCAAGCGCAGCAGCTGCACAACTGTCAGCAGCGCAATGCCGATGCCTATGTGATTGCGGCGATCGACGCTCAGGCCCTCTGCACGGCAATCGCTCAACTGGTCGAGCAGGGCAAACCGGTTATCGATCTGGTCAACGGCATCGACTGTCCGGGGCTGAGTGCCAGCTCCAGCGTGGATTTTGCCGATATGACCGGCACCGCCCTGGCGTATATCGATAACCATCGCCCGTCGGGGCCTTTCAGCCTGGGCTGGTTGCCTGGGCCGCAAGGCGCCGGTTGGGTGCTTTATTCGGAAAAGGCCCTGCGCGCAGCCGAACAGAGCAAACCGATGACCGTGCACCACGGCGGCTATGCCCCGGTGGACCGCGCCAGTCAGGCGCAACTGGTGCGCGAACTGCTCAGGCAGCATCCGCGTCTCGACTTCCTGCTGGGCAATGCTGAAGCCGCCGGCTTTGCCGCGCAGCTGGTGCAGACCTCGGGGCAGAACTACCAGGCGCGGGTACTGGCCACCTACACCACAGAGCGGATCGTCGAGCAGATTCGTGATGGTTTTATTGTTGCCGCGCCCACCGACTCCCCGGTGCTGCAGGCGCGCATTGCAGTGGACCTGGCAGTGCGCGCGCTGGAAGGGCGCGCGCATGCACGGCGGGTCAGTCCGATGATCGAGATGCTCGACCAGACCAGCCTGGAACAGTTCGATATGAGCCGCCTGATGCCGCCGCCCGAGCACTGGATGATTCGCCGCGAGCTGCCGCAGTAGTTGAGCGGCAGCGGTGTCCGGTCAGCTGGGCTGTTCGGCGCGAATCTGCGCGATCCTCGCATCCTTGTCTTGCCACAGTTTCGTCACCCAGTCCTGCACAAATTGGCGGAAGACCGGGTCGTTCTCGTAGTCGCCTTGCCACAGCGCCGGGTCGAGGTCGCGGGTCTGAATATCGACGATGACCTTGTCCACCTGGCCGCTGATCAGCTCCCAGAAACCGGGAATCCGCGCGCTCGGATACACCACGGTTACGTCCAGCACCGTATCCAATTGTTCGCCGAGTGCCGCCAGAACA
Organism: Pseudomonas sp.; assembly: GCA_044240245.1. Lineage (GTDB taxonomy): Bacteria > Pseudomonadota > Gammaproteobacteria > Pseudomonadales > Pseudomonadaceae > Aquipseudomonas. The sequence continues at coordinate 4,772 of JBIHZW010000037.1, forward strand.
AAAGCCACACCGCCGGCTTTCGGCTTGAGCAGATGCTGATAGGGCGAGCCTTGCTGCGCCTGTTTGGCCGGGGTGCAGCGGGTGCCTTCAAGGTAGTTGACCACGGTCACCGGCAGGTCCTTGAACTTCTCGCAGGCGCGCTTGGTGATTTCCAGGTCCTGGCCCTTGAGTTCGGGGTGCTTGGCCAGAAACGCCTTGGAGTAGCGGCGCATAAAGGGGTAATCCAGCGCCCAGAACGCCAGGCCGAGAAAGGGCACCCATATCAGCTGCTGCTTGAGAAAGAACTTGAAGTAGGGCGTCTTGCGATTGAACGCCTGCACCAGAGCGGGGATATCGACCCACGACTGATGGTTGCTGATCACCAGGTAGGAGGTGCTCTGGCGCAGGTCGGCACTGCCGCGAATGTCCCAGTGCACTGGCAGCAGGGTGGCGAAGATCAGCTTGTTGATCTCCGCCCAGGTTTCCGCCACCCACATCACCCCGCGCGAGCTGGCGGTTTTCAGCGCCTTGCCGGGCAATACGAACTTGCCGAGGGCAATCAGCAGCAGTGGGCCGATCAGTATCAGCGTGTTGAGCAACAGCAGAATAATGACGCTAAGACCGGTCAACAGACGGCGCATGGCAACTCCTTATGGTGCGCGAGTGCCGCAATGATAAGCAGTAGTGCTAAGGCTTCCAAGCCGCCGATCTGCGACCGATGTCTTATTGCCATCAGTCCGCCCCCGTCATAACAATGCAGGCTGATTGATCATCTACGCTGTCTGAGAGTTACTGGTTTTTGGCCTCTTTTGAGTGCAATCCATGTTGAAGTGCATCGCAGTGGCCGACGTGCGCGTCGGTATGTATATCCACGAGTTCTGTGGCGCATGGATGGACCACCCCTTCTGGAAATCCAAGTTTCTTCTCAGTTCGGAAAAAGACCTGCAGCGCATCAAGGCCAGCAGCATCAGTGAGCTGTGGATCGATGTCAGCAAGGGTCTGGATGTCGAGGTCGGCACCGCCAGTGTCAGTCCTGAGGAAGTCGCTGCCCAAGCCGAGGCCCGCCTGCTGGAAGCGGTGCAGAGCCCGCCTGTCAGCCTGGCGATTTCCATGGAGGATGAGGTGCAGCGTGCGGTCAAGCTCTGCGCCCGCTCTAAGGCTGCGGTGGTCAACATGTTTGGCGATGCGCGCATGGGCCAGGCGTTGCAGTTCGAGCAGGCCGGCGAGCTGGTCGAGGAAATTTCCGATTCGATCATGCGCCACCCCAATGCACTGATCAGCCTGGCGCGCCTGAAAAACGCCGATGAGTACACCTATATGCATTCGGTGGCGGTGTGCGCACTGATGATTGCCCTGGCGCGCAATCTGGGTCTTAACGAGGGCCAGGTGCGTGAGGCGGGGCTGGCCGGTTTGCTCCACGATATCGGCAAGATGGCGATTCCCAATACGGTACTGAACAAGCCGGGCAAGCTCACCGACGGCGAGTTCGCCACCGTGCGCGACCACCCCGAGGCTGGCTCGCGCATGCTGCTGGACAGTAAACAGGTCAGCGCGCTGGTGCTGGATGTATGCCTGCATCACCACGAAAAGGTTGATGGCAGCGGCTACCCGCATCGCCTGGCCGGTGAGCAGATCAGCTTGTACGCGCGCATGGGCGCGGTGTGCGACGTGTATGACGCGATCACCTCTAACCGACCGTACAAGCAGGGTTGGGATCCGGCCGAGTCGATCCGCAAGATGGCCGAGTGGAAGGGCCATTTCGACCCTGTGGTGTTCCAGGCTTTTGTCAAAACCGTGGGCATCTACCCGGTGGGTTCGCTGGTGCGTCTGGAGAGCGGGCGTATCGGCGTGGTGATGGAGCAGCAGGCCAAGTCCTTGCTCGCGCCGAGGGTCAAGGTGTTCTTCTCGGCCAAATCGAAAACCCCGATCCCGCAGGAAATTCTCGACCTGAGCAAGCTGGTCGGGCGCGACAAGATCGTCGGTCGCGAGTCCGCCGAGGAGTGGGGCTTTCGCCATGTCGACGAACTCTGGAGCGGCGTCTCTAGCTAGGGTTTCAGCCACGCCTCAGTAAGCAGGTCGCGGCAACCTCGGGCCAGGTCACGGGCCGTGGTCCGGTCACTCATCTATGCTCACTACATATTGCCGCTTACAGGCACGCTGCTTGGGCGTGCTTCTTGCTTTAAGTTTTGCTTTGGCGCGCCCCTGAAGTTGGCGCGCTTCACAGGTTGAGGTGTGTATGACTGGAGTACTCAAACCGGGCGTGCGGCTGCTGGAGCGTTTCAGCTTCGCACGCAAGTTTCAGTTGGTGTTTGTGCTGTTCGCTTTGCCGCTGGGCTTTTCGCTGTGGGTGATTGGCAGCAATTATCAGGATCGACTCAACTCCATCGACAATGAGCTTGAAGGCATCAGTGCCCTGCAGGGCATGGCCGGCGTGCAGCAGGCATTGATTGAACAGCGCACGTTGCTGTCGCGCTGGAAGGGCACCGAGAAAGCCGCCGAAGCGCTGCTGCGGGAACGCGCCAGCGGTCTTGGGCCGGCCTTGCAAGCGCTGGAGCAGCCGCTTGAATCCGAGCTGCTGAGTGATCAGGCACGGCAACATTTGCAGAACCTCAGCGCCGGCCAGGCCGAACTGAGTGTCGATGTGCTGGGTAAGCTGGCCTTGCCCGATGCCCTCGAACGTTACCAAAAGAACCTGCTGGGTTTGCTCGCCTTGCGCGAACAGGTGGCCACCGACAGCGGGCTGATCCTAGATCCGCAGCTCGACACCTACCTGATGATGGAGCAGCTGACCTACACCTTGCCGCGCCTACTGGAACAATTGGGCAGCTTTGCCAGCCAGGGTTATGGCGCCGTGGTGTCGCAGCATTTCACGTTGCAGAGCCGGGTGCTGATTCGCGATCTGCGGCGTAGCCTGGATGAATCGCGCAGCCAGTTGCTCAAGGCGCAATCGACCCTCGGGCTTGAATCGCCGCGCGCCATGCGCCAGCTGCAGGGGCCCTACGATGAGGCGCTGCAGGGTTACGAAGCCTTCCTCGCGGGCATCGACCGCGACATGTTCGAGGCCAGCCCGATGGCCTTGACCCCGGAGCAGTTTGTACAGCGTACCGATGCTCTGCAGGGCCAGTTGCTCGGCTTGCAGACGGCGCTATACCAGCAGTTTGCCGTCAGCCTTGGTGAGTACCGACAGAACGGCCTGGTTGCGATGATCGAAGTGATTGGCGTGTTCAGCGTGCTGACCCTGCTGGCGTTGTATGTGTTGTTCTGCCTCAACGCTTCGATCCGCCGCAGCACCGCCGGGATCATCCAGGCCGCCGAAGGTCTGCGCGATGGTGACCTGCGCGTGCGCATGCAGGTGCATGGCGCGGATGATCTAGCCAGTATCGCCATGGCGCTGAATACCGCGGTTGGCCAGTTGCGCGATTCGATGCAGGGGGTCAACCAGCAGAGCCAGCAACTCGGTGGCACGGTGCAGATGCTTAACGGCGAGGCGCGCAATGCCTTGGAGTCGGTGGAGCAGCAGCAGGCGCAGATGAGCCAGATTGCCGCCGCCGCCACACAAATGGCCGCCACCGCACAGAGCGTGGCACAGAGTTGCGAGCAGGCTGCCGTGGAAGCCGGACAGACTCGCGAGATTGCCGAACAGAGTAACCAGCGTAGCGCCCGCACCAGCGCCAGCATGCGTCAGCTCAGCAGCCGCCTGGGCGACAGCGCTACTACCTTGCAGCAACTGCGTACGCAGACCGAGCAGATCACCCGGGTGGTGGATGTGATCAAGGGCATTGCCGAACAGACCAACCTATTGGCGCTCAACGCCGCCATCGAAGCGGCGCGCGCTGGCGATCAGGGTCGCGGCTTTGCCGTGGTGGCCGACGAGGTGCGTTCGCTGTCGCAGCGCACGCAGAACTCTACGGCGGAAATCGCCGAAACCGTGGCCAATCTGCATCGCGTGGTCGGCCAGTCGGTCACCCAGATGGAAGACGCCGTGCGCCAGGCCGAAGGCGATGTCGGCAGCGTGCTGGCCATGGGCGAGGACCTGAATGCCATTGTCGAGTCGGTACAACTGGTCACCGACCGCCTGGCGCAGATCGCGACTGCCGCCGAGCAGCAGGCGGCTACTGCCGATGAGGTCAGCGGCAATATCCAGCAGGTCGACCAGGCCGCCAGTGCCTTGCTTGAAGGCGCGCAGGCGGTGAGCAACGCCGCCGAACAGCTGCGGCAGGGCAGTCAGGCGTTGGAGCAGAACACCGCACGCTTCAAACTCGACTGAGAGGTTGTCTACGATCTGCTGCGCGTCGGCCCTGCGGCGTTAAAAACAGGCTCGGAATGCTCATGTACAAAAGTACACTCCGCTTCCTCGCCTGTTTTTGCCTTGCAGGACTCTAGCTCGCGAGATCTTTGATAGGGACTAAGGTTACTGCCTGTTTGCAAGCATGGTCTCGCCCTTGACGCTGGCAGCGGCCTGCCGCAGGCTCCTCGCCGAGTTGCCACGAGCAGGACGCCCATGCCGCATATTCTGATTGTCGAAGACGAAGCCGCGATCGCCGACACCCTGATTTTCGCCCTGCAAAGCGAAGGCTTTACCACTACCTGGCTAAGCCTGGCCGAGCAGGCGTTGGCCGAACAGCAGCGCAATCCGGCCGACCTGCTGATTCTCGATGTCGGCCTGCCGGATATCAGTGGCTTCGAGGCCTGCAAGCGCCTGCGGCGGTTCTCCGAGGTGCCGGTAATTTTTCTCACCGCGCGCAGCGAGGAAATCGACCGCGTGGTTGGCCTGGAAATCGGCGCCGACGATTACGTGGTCAAACCCTTTAGCCCGCGGGAAGTGGCGGCGCGGGTCAAGGCCATCCTCAAACGCATGGCGCCGCGTGAAGTGCCTGCCATCAGCCCCGACAGTGGCCCGTTCCAGCTGGATATCGAGCGGGTGCAAATCCATTACCACGGCCAACTGCTGAGCCTGACTCGCCACGAATTTCGTCTGCTGCAAAGCCTGCTGGCGCAGCCAGAGCGGGTGTTCTCCCGCGAGCAGTTGCTTGACGGATTAGGCGTGGCCGCCGATGTCGGCTATGAGCGCACCATCGACAGCCATATCAAAAGTCTGCGCGCCAAGCTGCGTCAGGTGGCCGCTGCGGCTGAACCGATCCAGACCCATCGCGGCCTGGGTTACAGCTATTCGCCGAGGCACGCCTGATGCCGTTGGGGATTCGCATCTTTCTGGTGTACTTCCTGTTTGTCGGGCTGGCCGGCTGGTTTGTATTGAGCACGGTGATGGACGAAGTCCGCCCTGGCGTGCGCCAGAGCACCGAGGAAACCCTGGTCGACACCGCCAACCTGCTGGCAGAAATCCTGCGTGATGAGGTCAAGGCCGGTCGTCTGCAACAGAGCCGCCTGCCAGCCTTGCTGCAAGCCTATGGCCAGCGTCAGCCGCAGGCGAAGATCTGGGGCGTGGAGAAAACCCAGGTCAACCACCGTATCTATGTCACCGACGCCAAGGGCATCGTTTTGCTCGACTCCACGGGCACGGCGGTGGGCCAGGATTATTCGCGCTGGAATGATGTGCTGCGCACCCTGCGCGGCGAGTACGGCGCGCGTTCAACCAAGGAAGACCCCAACGACCCCGATTCCTCGGTGATGTACGTCGCCGCGCCGATCATGGACGGCGCGCAAATTATCGGCGTGGTCTCGGTGGCCAAGCCCAATCGCACCTTGCAGCCCTATATCGAACGCTCAGAGCAGCGCCTGGCCTGGCTCGGCGGTGGCTTGATTGTGCTCGGCCTGCTGATCGGCGCGCTGCTGTCCTGGTGGCTTAGTGCCGCGCTGCGCAAACTGACCCGCTACGCCCAGGCCGTCAGCGCCGGGCAACGCGCCGAACTGCCCAGTGTGCGTGGCGGCGAGCTGGCGCAACTGGCCGAAGCCATCGAGCGCATGCGTACCGAGCTGGAAGGCAAGGCCTATGTCGAGCGCTATGTGCACACCCTGACCCACGAGCTGAAAAGCCCGCTGGCAGCGATTCGCGGCGCAGCGGAACTGCTCGATGGTGAGATGCCCGCGCCACAACGGCAGCGCTTCGTGGCAAACATAGAGCAAGAAAGCGCGCGTATGCAGCAGCTGATCGAGCGCCTGTTGCACCTGGCCCAAGTCGAACAGCGCCAGGGCCTGGAAGAGCAGGTGGCGGTGCCATTGAGGGCGCTGGTCGACTCCCTGCTACAGGCGCAGATGGCGCGTATCGAAGCGGCGGGCCTGCAGATTGAGAACCATATAGGCGCTGAATTAAGCGCGCGCGGTGAGGCCTTTCTGCTGCGTCAGGCGCTGGCCAATCTGCTGGACAACGCCCTGGATTTCACTCCGCCCGGTGGGGTGATCCGCTTTAACGCCGAGGTCCGTGCTGGGCAGATTGAACTGCGCCTATTTAACCAGGGCGAGGCGATTCCCGATTACGCCCTGGCACGCCTGAGCGAGCGCTTCTACTCCCTGCCGCGTCCCGGCAGCGGGCGCAAGAGCACCGGTTTGGGGCTGAATTTTGTCGAGGAAGTAGCAGCGCTGCACGGTGGTGCGTTGCTGGTGGGTAATCTTGAAGGTGGGGTGCAGGTGTGTCTGCGTCTGCCGCGGTTTAGCAGCAACTAAGCACCATGTTGGCGCAGTCCTTGCTATCTTGAAGAGCGCAGAAATGCTGCGGATGCTCTGATGCCTGTTGTTGGGTTGGCGGCTATCCTCAATAAACACCGTCTGCGTGCTACCTTCAATCGCCACTAAGACCAGAACGGAAGCCACTGCATGAAAACAGTTGCCGAGATCCTTCGCGCCAAGCCACATGCCGCCGTATACAGCGTCACTCCTAGCACTTCGGTGCTGGATGCAATCAAGTTGATGGCCGATAAAGGCATTGGTGCATTGGTGGTGTTGGATGACAAAGGCCGCCTGGCCGGCATCGTCAGCGAGCGTGACTACGCGCGCAAAGTTGCACTGCTGGAGCGCTCCGCATTCAGTGCGATGATCAGCGAAATTATGACAGCAGATGTCATAACCGTCGGCCTGCGCGACACCTCTCAGCACTGCATGCAACTGATGACTGATCGTCATCTACGCCATCTACCCGTATTGGCGGAAGGTGAATTGATCGGCCTGTTGTCGATTGGTGACCTGGTCAAACACACCATTGCCGAGCAGGCCAGCCTGATCCAGCAGCTAGAGCAGTACATTCGCGGCGAGTAAGGCTGCGTAGTGCCGTTAGCTCGCTTCGCGGCGCTGCGGTTGATCCTGATGCAGAAAACGCGTGTAGATATCCCGCGGTGGCGCCAGTTGCAGTTGCGCCATGATCCGGCCCACTGCGCCACGGTGGTAGCCGCCGTGGGTGACGATATGCGCGAGCATTTCCTCGCGGCTCATGCAGCCGGCATCACCATCGACAAAGCTGAAGTGCAGGCGCTCGGCCAACTGCTCGGCGCTTAGCCCCGCAACATAATCCAGATACCAGCGATCAGTGTCCTGCACCGCTTGATGCAGTGCCTCCAGCGTGGGCGTTTCCGGGGTGTTGGTGGCGCTGTAGCTGTGGTTGATGCCTTGCAGGTTGGCGACAAAGATCCGCTCGACCACGTGGATGTGATTGAGGATGCGCATGGCGGCGTGCAGCTCGCTTTGCTGGGTAATGGGGTCAAGGCGTCGCAGCTCAGCAAAGAGCTCCTGATTGGCCCAGGCCTTGTATTGCAGCAGTGAGGTTAACAAGCTGGCTGTGCTCATAAGGGGCCTTCAATACGCGGGTTGGCTAAACAGGCTGATGGGTTGATTACAGCTCGACCGCTGGATAGTGCTGTGCGCTTTGGGCGTGGCGCGCATACTGGCGGTTCAATAACTCTCAGGTGACGATTATGACCCTTGCCCTTACTCCACTGATTTCGCTGATTGCCGGTATTCTGATTCTGGTAATGCCGCGTTTGCTGAACTACATCGTGGCGATTTATCTGATCGTGATTGGTCTGGTCGGCATCTTCGGCACAGGCAATTTCAATCTGAGCTTTTAAGCGTTGAGCAGCCCGGTTCTCCGGGCTGCTCCGTGCCATCAAGCTGTCGTCGAGGCGCTCTCCTGCGGCGCTTTGCTACCTGTATCGAGGGCCTTGAGTACCAGATACAGCAGCGGCCCGACTGATACAAAGATCGTAGTCAGAGCAAAGAACGGCAGCAGGTAGGCCAGCGACTTTCCCCGTGCGCGGCCATCGCGGTACATCCAGATGCAGGCCAGTGCCGCGAGGATGTAGAGGTCGATCACCACTTGGGCGGTGTCGGCGCTGGACATCAGCTGCATACCGAATTGCAGCAGCGATTGCTGCGCATGCAACATCACATAAAGCGTGTAGGCGCTGAACGCCAGCAAGGTGATCAGGGGCAGTGCGAGCTTTTTCATGATGTCGTCCTTGGGTCGTTTTAAGTCGAAGCGTGGCGCTCTATGACGTTATCACTCGGCCGCTCGGGTTACTGAGGTACTGAGCTGTACCGCCGCCATTACGGCTTCAGCGTTCTCCAACAGGCAGGAGTAATGCGCTTGCTCGGCGCCAAGGGTCACCGCGTTGGCATGGCGCAGATGCTCCTGCAGGTAAATGGACATAGCAATGGGCGCCCAGTTATCTGCGTCGCCATGCCACAGGCTCACCGCCGCCTTGACGTTTTCCAGCTCCGTGGCCCAAGGCTCGACGTAGAGTTTTACGTCGCGCACATAGTTGCTAGTCCCGTGCTTGAAACACGCGCGCTGAATATCGGCCAGCCATGCCTGGGTGTCGGCCTGGCGCAGCAGTTCGGGGTCTTTGCCGCCGGCACCGGCGAACAGCAGGTTCAGCAGCAGGCGTGGGCTGATTTTTACCAGCAACGCCTGATACCAGGCAAAGGCCCGGAACAGCCTTGGATAATGCTGCGCCCAAAGGAAGGTATAACGCCCCGCGCCCATGCCGACGCTATTGCTGGGAATTTCCAACGGCGCGGCGGCGGAGAGCAGGTACACCTCAGCCACCTGCATACCCAGCAACGCGGCGACTCGCAACGCCAGGCAGGCGCCGATGGAAAAACCAAGCAGGCGAATCGGCTGGCCCTCCGCGCGATCACTAATTTGTTGCGCCAGCTGTTGCAGATAGGCCGCGCTGCTAAGTTCGCCCGGCAGATTGCGCTCCACCACCAGCAGCTTGATGCCATGCGCCAATGCGGCCTGATGCAGCATCGCCGCCTCAACCGCCGCGCCCGGCACACCATGGAAATAAAACACTGGCTGCCCACCGGGACAGCCGTATGCAGTTGGATTCACGCCTTATCCCCTCGCATCAGCCGTTATGGTTAAACCGCATCTTCTTGTCGTAGTCGATGTGGCCTTGTGGCGTTACTCGCTAAAGCGCGGTTGGCAGCGTATTTCGGACTTCACTGAGTTGGCGATAAAGCACTCCTCGTGGGCCTGGTGGTGCATGTGCTCAATCTGTTCGCGGCTGGGCATGCGCTCACCAGAGAAGCTGACCGCAGGGCGCAAGGTGACCTGGGCGATAAACAGCTTGCCGGCAGCGTTCGCCTGCATCAGCCCACTGGCATTGTCACGGTAGTCATCGACGCAGAAGCGACGCTTGGCGGCGATAGAGAGAAACCACAGCATGTGGCAGCTGGCGAGTGAGGCGACAAAGGCCTCCTCAGGATCGACGGCGCTTGCATCCGACATCGGCAGCGGCACCACATGCGGTGAGGACGAGCCGGCAACCTCCAGGCCGCCATCAAACCGCAGCAGATGCTTGCGGCTATAGCGATTACCGAGAAAATCCTGCTCACCGCGTTGCCAGATCACCTCAGCGACATATTCCGTCATGTCATTCTCCGGATGCTGTTGAGTTGGGCGCTTACCACCAGCCGTTATCGTTCAGCAGCATCTTCTTGTAGTAATCGATATTGGCGCGCGTAGCGAATACCGCGCTGATGCCGTAGCCCAGTGCGTTGGCGATCTTGCTGTAACCGAGGTAGTCCAGGCCGACGCCGAGGGTGATCACCACCACTGCGCAGACCAGAAACAGTGCCAGGCCCTTTTTCCACATGCCCTTGATGGCGTAGTAGATCGGCCCGAAGAAGAACGCCAGAAAGTTGAAGCTGAAGGCCTTGCGCCGCTCCTCGGCGGGCAGCTGCTTGAACTTTGGCATCTTGATGCCGCCGGCATGATGGATCGCGCTAAAGCGCTGCTTCCATTTATCCGAGATAGGTAGCGCGGCGATTTGCTCGTCGGATACCAGTGATTCTGCGTCGACGACGCTGGCTTGCGGGGTGGCGTAGGGGTTGTGCTGGGTCATGGCCGTTCATCCTTAATTGGCGATCAGCGGCACGCTACGCATTTCTGTAAATACTGTCCATTTGCGCCGGGATGATTTGCGCAATCTTGTGATCTTTTCAGCGTCGCTCCATGCGCGCCTGGCTGAGGCATTGATAGCTATACAGGGCAAAAGGCCCCGGGCAGTTGCCTGCCTCGGGGCCGGGCGAATTACTCGTAACGCCAGTAGAGGGTCACACCGGAGAAGCTGGAGTAGCCCCGTACACCGATATGCCAGGTGCCGGCTGCAGGGTTTTCCTGGGTGCAGGTTTCCTGGTTGCCGTCGAGGTAGGGGCGGCAGGTCCATTGGCTGGTGGTGGGTTGGCCGCCCAGGCGGGTGTACAGGTCGGCATCACCGCTACCGCCACTGATTCTTACCGTCAAACGCTGCGCGCCGCTTGGCACGACCACGGTGTAACGTACCCAGGCGTCCCGCGCGCCGGAGAGGTTGGGGTAGGTCTGTTCTTCGCCATTGCCGCCACCCGTGGCATCACAGCCGCGCTGGGCGATCAGATCGCTGGCCCGTTTGGCTTTGACGATACCGTAGCCGTAGTAGGGGTCGCGGCCTGCAGTGCCACGGTCTTCGGCGGTGCTGTTGACCACCTTGCGAATCTGCGCAGGGGTGCACTGGCGGTGCTGACTCCACACCAGGGCGTAGACCGCTGAAACATGCGGTGTGGCCATCGAGGTGCCGTTGTAGTTCGCATAGTTGTTGCCAGGCAGGGTGGAGCGCACGCCAACGCCGGGCGCGGCGACTTCAACCTGATTGTTGTATTGCGAGAAGGAGGCATGATTGCCGCTGCTGTCGACCGCCGCAACCGATACGACCGAGTCGTAGGAGGCCGGGTAGGAGAGGGTGCTCGTGCCACTGTTGCCGGCAGCTGCGACGACCAGCACACCATTCTGGTAAGCCGCATCCATGGCATTGCGCTCGGTTACCGACGAGGCGCCGCCGCCCAGGCTCATGCTGATCACCGTCGAGCCAGCTGCGCGGCACTGCTGGATGGCCATCACCAGATCAGAGCCATAGGCCCAGCTGCCGCTGTTGTTGAACACCTTGACGATATGCAGGCCGAGGTTACCCGATGGGCTGACGCCGACTACGCCGAGGTCATTGCCACCCAGTGCGGCAATGGTGCCGGCAACGTGGGTGCCGTGGCCATCGCCATCTTCGTACCAGTTGCCGCTGTCGACGCTGCCGTAGCCGTCGTTACCGGTGATGCCGGCTGATGGCAGATCCTGATGGCCGAGGTCGTAACCGGAGTCGACGATGCACACCTTCATATTGTAAATGGCGTTATCCGGTAACTGGTCGGCCTGCACCATGGGAATGCCATAGGGCACTTGTTCGGCCATCAGGTAGCGGCGTGGGTCGAGCTCGATATAGTCGATCGCCGGGTTGGCCTGCAGCTGTTTGAGTTGCGCCGGGCTCAGGTGCGCCACGCTGGCGGCCTGGCTGTCCAGGTGCATCAGCGGTTGTACCTGTGCCTGGCTAAGCAGACGCTGGGCGGCGCGGCTTTCGAACTGGCCGGCGCTTAGAGGTTGCGGCTGGTTGGACTGACTCATTGGTGAAGGCGTCAGCTCCTTGTATTTGATGATGTAGCGCGGTGACTGCTGATCATCGACGGCGATCTGCGCCTGGGCCGCGAAGCTGGGTTTCTCGTCGGCCTGGGCGTAGGCCCAGCCTGCGCTGAGCAACAGCAGTAAGGCAGTGGTGCGTTGGAATCCTTGCATGGTTATCTCCCAATTGTGTGCCGCGTAGTGCAGCTGCCAGAACCCTAGGAGACTGTGCTGAAAAGCCAAGGCCGTTCGTCGTTTTTTATTTATAAATAACAAATAAAATCAATTATTTAGGTCGATATTGAGCCAGCCTTTCGGGTGCCCAAAAGGGATGTGAAACGCTGCTGCTGACACCTGGCCCAGGGCTGCGGTTACACCGGCACGGGGAGGGTGGTGATGCGCGCAACGCTGGCGGCTAGGGGCTATATGTCAGTACCTGGGCATACCTGCGGCTCCACATAGACGAACGCCAAGGCGCAGTGCATGCGCCTGTGCCGTACGTATTCTCAGGGGGTATAGGGTGGCCGCGTCGGCCAAACAGCTTGGCGGGCGCGGCGCTTATTTCAGTCGGCTATCCAGGCGTCTTGCCAATGGCTGCCGATGCCGGGCTCGAACTGGGTCGAGGCGGCTGACCATTGCGTGCAATAGCCACTCTGCGGAAAGGGACGACACTGATACAGCTGTCCCGTTTTGGGTTGCAGCACCCGGGTGCCGGCCGCGTAACTGCGCAGGCCGTCCGGGAAGGTGAAGTCGTAGTTGGCGCTGCCGTCGTCTGCGACGAACATCATGTCGAAGGTTTTCTGCAGCACTTGCTCGCTGCCAGCGACCTTGCCACTGATCACCAGTTGGTGATGACCAGGCGCAGGGCTATCGACATTGATGCTCAAGGGCCGGCTGTTGTTGTCCAGTTCGGCGGCAGCAAAGCCTTTGGCATTGCCGTCGTGGTCGTAGACGTAACTGCTGATCTGCAGCGCGCCCACAGCGGTGACGTTGAACTCGAGGCGCAGCTGGCCGCCACGGATGCGATAGCTGGGCTGCAGACCATCGACCAACAGGTCGTGGTCCGGTGCAGTGGCCTTGTCGATCTGCACTTCGATGCGCTGGATGCCGCTGTCAGCGCGGGCGAACAGGCTGTTCTGGCCGTACACCGGCTGGATTGCGCCGTCGCTGCCGCGCTGACCGGCCTTGAGCTGGCTCTGCTGCTGGTTGATGCGGCTGGCCAGCAGGTAGGTCCACTGGTTGCGTTGGCCCTGCTCGCTGGTTTCAACCTGCAGCCGCGTCTGCAAGTCACTGCGCTCGCCGTTGGCATCGAATACGCGGGTCATCGCCTGGTCGCCGACTTGCAGATCCACCGAGGGGTAGAGCATGCCCTTGGCTTGCCAGGCGGACGGATCGGGTGGCGTTGTCACATCGCCGAACATCACATCCATCACGTTGTAGAAACTCATCGGCGTATCGCCCACTTCCCAGACCCCGAGGATGACCTGGTAACCCTCGCGCGGCGGTACATCGCAGTTATGGGTGACCTCCTGCGGCGGCTGTTGCATACCGCCATCGACCACGCAGAACGGTACCGGCTCAAATGCGGCACGGTTTAACGGCTGATTGGCCAGCCAGTCGGGACGGGTGATGTAGTAGCGCCAGTTGCGGGTGGCGTGGTTGGCGGTAAAACGCCAGGTGAAACTCGTCGGGCCTGCAGTGATTGGGCGCTTGGCCCAGCGGCTGACGGTCTGTTCATTGAGGGGGGAGAACTGCGCCAGGCCGGCGCTGGCGATCTGGCCATCGGCGGGGCCGTTTTGCGGGAAGCCGGAGTAGCCTTCGAGGCTTTGCGGCTCCCATTGCACGGCACCGCATTGGCTGTTTTCACCCAGCTTGCACAGATAGCCGCGTGCTTCAGGTTGTTTGATATAGCCGTGGGCGAATACGTTGCCGCTACCGAGCATTAATAATGCGCTGACCGCGCAAATCCATTGGCGCTTATTCATGACTGTCCCTTTTCAGATTGGATAAATCTTGGTGAAGCCGCTTACCGGTCGCCTTGTGAGCAACAAGTGAGTTAGCACTCTAGTGCAGAAAACTCTGGCTTCCAGTGCAATGGACGAACGGTCGCGCTGCTGTGAGTGCTCTATCACGGTGCTTACTGTGGATTGATCTCCACACACTCTCCATCTGCCCTCCATAAAGCCAACACCTGCGCCGCCCAGACTCTGCCTACCTAAACCGTATCGGAGAGTTGCACCATGAGCCGCATTCTGGGTTTCAAGCTGGGCGCTATTGCCTTGCTGATTTTGTTATTGCTGGTCCCGCTATCGATGATCGGCGGGCTGGTGAGCGAGCGGCAGTATCAGCGCGCCGAGGTGCTGCAGGACATCGCGCGCAGTTCCAGCTACCGCCAGCAGCTCACCGGGCCGATTCTGGTGATGCCTTACACCAAGGTCTGGAACCAGTGGAAAACCCACGCCAAGACCGGCGAGCGTTACCTGGAAGAGCAGAAGAGCCATGGCCGTCTGTACTTCCTGCCGGAGCGCTTTGTGCTCAATGGCCATGTCTCCACTGAGGAGCGTGCGCGCGGCATCTATAAGGCGCTGCTGTACCGCAGCGACAACCAAATCAGTGGTGCATTCAAGCTGCCGGCACGCCTGGGGCTGGGCGATGAGCTGGGCCTGTATCAGTTTGACCGGCCCTTCCTCTCGGTCGGCATCAGCGATATCCGCGGCATCAGCAATGACCTGCAGCTGCGCTTCAACGGCATGAACCTGAGCTTTGCCCCCGGTAGCGCCGAAGAGCGTTTCGGCGCAGGCGTGCATGCACCGCTGCCGGTGCTGGATACCCAGGGCGGGCAAACCCTGGAGTTCGCTTTCGACCTAAAACTGCAGGGCACCGAGCAGCTCAGCATTACCCCGGTGGGCCGTGATAGCCGAGTCGAGCTGACTTCCGGCTGGCCGCACCCGAGCTTTGTCGGCGAGTACCTGCCGAGCAGCCGTGA
>JBIHZW010000039.1:0-19361 GCA_044240245.1 Pseudomonas sp.
GGTCGTCTGGCGCCTGCCGAAGGAAGGCGCGCCGCTGTGGTACGACTCCTTCGCCATCCCGAAAAGCGCGCAGAACGTCGCCGAAGCGCATGAGTTTCTCAACAACCTGCTCGACCCCAAGGTGATTGCGCCGGTCAGCGACTTCCTCGGCTACCCCAACCCGAACAAAGACGCCATGCCGCTGGTGGGCGCAGAAATTCGCGACAACCCCGGCCTGACCCCAACCGCCGAAGCGCAGAAAACCCTCTACGTGCTGCAACCGCTGCCGCAGAAGATCGAACGCGTACGTACGCGGGTATGGAACACCATCAAATCGGGCACCTGATGGCAACCCGGCGCAGCGGGCAATCCGCTGCGCCGGCTTATTCAACACAAAGGCTTTAGCGGCCCACTTCGCCGCTTTCCAGCTTGCGCCACAGCAGGCGTACCGAGGCCTTGCGCACCAGGGCGCAGCGGTACAGACGGATTTCCAGCGGCGCTTGCCACTGCTCATCGCCGCACACCACCAGCTCGCCGCGGGCCAGCTCGGCGGTCACGCTCAAGCGCGGGACCCAAGCCACACCCATGCCCTGCAAAGCCATGCTTTTCAAGCTGTCAGCCATCGCCGTTTCGTACACCGTGGTCGAACGCAGCGCGCGTTGGCGCAGCAACAGGTTGACCGAGCGACCGAGAAAGGCCCCGGCGCTGTAGGCCAGCAGCGGCACACTCTGGCCGCTGTTGAGGTCAAACAGCGGCGCGCCGTCTTCGCCCACCGCGCACACCGGGAGCATTTCCGTGCGGCCCAGGTGCAGCGAGGGGAAGATTTCCGGGTCCATCTGCAGCGCAGCGTCGGGGTCGTAGTAGGCAAGGATCAGGTCGCAGGCGCCTTCACGCAGCGCATGCACCGCTTCACCGACGTTGGTCGCCACCAGACGAGTGGTCAACGGCAGACCTTCGCGGCGCAGGCGGGCGATCCATTCGGGGAAAAAACCCAGGGTCAGCGAATGCGCGGCAGCAATCTGCATCACCTCGCCCTGCTGGCCTTCGAGGTTATGCAGGTGACGCACCACCTCGCCGAGCTGCTCGACCATGCTCCGTGCCGTGACCAGAAACAGCTGGCCGGACTCGGTCAGCTCAATGGGCGTACAGGCGCGGTTGACCAGGGTCAGGCCGAGCATGTTCTCCAGGCTGCGGATGCGCCGACTAAACGCCGGCTGGGTAACGAAGCGCTTTTGCGCCGCCTGGGAGAAGCTGCGGGTGGCGGCCAGGGTGACAAAGTCTTCCAGCCATTTGCTTTCGAGGTTCATGGATCAGCCCTTGTGCATGCGAACACGTCGGTCGACGTTGAGCGGTCACGCCAACGTTATGCCGATTATGCATGACCCAGTGCTTAACAGCATTGGCCAGTATCAAGCTGCAGCCCCTAACCTACGGGCCATCGCGGCATATGCCGTATTTCCTGAGATGACCTTGATCATGTCCGCTGCTGCATCCACTCGCCTCGAAAAAGACCTGCTCGGCACCCTCGACGTTCCTGCTGACGCCTATTACGGCATCCAGACCCTGCGCGCCGTGCAGAACTTCCGCCTGTCCGGCGTGACGCTGTCGCACTACCCGAAACTGGTGGTTGCCCTGGCCATGGTCAAGCAGGCCGCCGCCGACGCCAACCGCGAGCTGGGCCATCTGTCCGCCGCCAAGCACACAGCAATCAGCACCGCGTGCGCACGCATCATTCAGGGCGAGTTCCACGACCAGTTCGTGGTCGACATGATCCAGGGCGGGGCCGGCACCTCGACCAATATGAATGCCAACGAAGTCATCGCCAATATTGCCCTCGAAGCCATGGGTTTCGAGAAGGGTGACTACAAACACCTGCACCCGAACAACGACGTGAACATGGCGCAGTCGACCAACGACGCTTATCCGACCGCCATCCGCCTGGGCCTGCTGCTCGGCCACGAGAGCCTGCTGACCGCGCTGGACAAGCTGATTCAGTCGCTGTCGAAAAAACACCTGGAGTTCGGCCACGTGCTGAAGATGGGCCGCACCCAGCTGCAGGACGCCGTACCGATGACCCTCGGCCAGGAATTCCGCGCCTTCGCCACCACCCTTGGCGAAGACCTGCAGCACCTCAAGCTGCTCGCCCCGACCCTGCTCACCGAAGTGAACCTGGGCGGCACCGCGATTGGCACCGGGATCAACGCCGACCCGCAGTACCAGCTGATGGCGGTCAAGCGCCTGGCGATTATCAGCGGCCAGCCGCTGACCCCGGCCGCCGACCTGATCGAAGCCACCAGTGACATGGGCGCCTTTGTGCTGTTCTCCGGCATGCTCAAGCGCACCGCGGTAAAGCTGTCGAAGATGTGCAACGACCTGCGTCTGCTGTCCAGCGGCCCACGCACCGGGATCAACGAGATCAACCTGCCGCCGCGCCAGCCAGGCAGCTCGATCATGCCCGGCAAGGTCAACCCGGTAATCCCGGAAGCGGTCAATCAGGTGGCCTTCGAAGTGATCGGCAACGATCTGGCGCTGACCATGGCAGCCGAAGGCGGCCAGCTGCAGTTGAACGTGATGGAGCCGCTGATCGCCTACAAGATCTTCGACTCGATCCGCCTGCTGACCCGCGCCATGGATATGCTGCGCGAGCTGTGCATCGACGGCATCACCGCCAACGAAGCGCGCTGCCGTGAACTGATGGAAAACTCCATCGGCCTGATCACCGCACTCAACCCCTATATCGGCTACGAAAACGCCACGCGCATCGCCAAGGTGGCGCTGGAAAGTGGTCGCGGCGTACTGGAGCTGGTGCGCGAGGAGAAGCTGCTGGGCGACGCCGAGCTGGCTGACATCCTGCGCCCCGAGAACATGATCGCGCCGCGCCTGGTGCCGCTGCTGCCGGGCTGATCCCGAAAAAACCATACGCGCCGTCTCCGCAAGGAACGGCGCGTTTTTTTCACCAGCACCCAGATCATGGGTAGCTGGTTATCCGCCCTCGCCTGCCGGGCGGCACCGCTCAAGGCCGCACAGACGGCCCCACAAAAACGATAATCCGGGTGATAACCATGAGTCAGAGCAGTACTTCTTCCCTAGGCTTCCTGCGGCGCATGCCGCTGTGGCAGCAAATCCTCATCGGCCTCGGCCTCGGCGTACTCACCGGCGTGCTGTTCAAGGCCGACGCCCTGGTGCTGGCACCCATCGGCACGCTGTTCCTCAACGCGATCAAGATGCTCATCGTGCCGCTGGTGTTCGTCTCCCTGGTGGCCGGTATTACCGCCATGAGCGACAGCGCCAAGCTCGGCCGCATCAGCGTCAAAACCATCGCCATCTACCTGATCACCACCGCCTTTGCGGTGAGTATCGGCCTGCTGTTCGGCGCCCTGTTCACCCCGGGTGAAGGCATGAACATGGTGGCCAGCGCCGCGCAGGAAACCAAGCCGGCACCGTCGCTGGTGCAGATTCTGGTTGGCCTGGTGCCTACCAATCCGGTGGCCGCTTTTGCCGAGGGCAATATCCTGCAGATCATCGTGTTCGCCATCGCCCTGGGCGTGAGCATGAACCTGATCGGCGAAAAAGCCGCACCGGCAGTCAAGCTGTTCGACAGCCTGGCAGAGGTGTTCTACAAGCTCACCGACCTGGTGATGCGCTGCGCGCCGATCGGCGTATTTGCGCTGATCGCCGGCGTGGTGGCCTCCCACGGCATCGAAGTGCTGCTGCCGTTGGCGAGCGTAATAGGCGTGATCTACCTCGCCAGCATCACCCATATGCTGCTGGTGTATGGCGGCCTGGTCAGCGTGCTGGCGCGGCTCAGCCCACTGCGTTTCTTCAAGGGTGTGGCGCCGGCACTGGCCGTGGCCTTTAGTACCTCAAGCAGCGCCGGCACCCTGCCGGTGTCGATTGAGTGCGCGCGCAAGAACCTCGGCGTGTCCCAGGGCGTGGCCGGTTTCGTGCTGCCGGTGGGCGCCACAATCAATATGGACGGCACCGCCATCTACCAGGGCGTGCTGGCGCTGTTTATCGCCCAGGCCTTCGGCATCGATCTGAATGCCGGCCAGTACCTGATGATCATCCTCACCGCCACCCTGGCCTCAATCGGCACCGCCGGTGTACCTGGCGCCGGTCTGATCATGCTCGGCCTGGTGCTGACGTCGGTCGGCCTGCCGCTGGAAGGCGTGGCGCTGATCGCCGGTATCGACCGCATCCTCGACATGGCGCGCACCACGGTCAACGTCGCTGGCGACCTGATGACCACCACGCTGGTGGGCAGCAGCGAGAAGGAACTGGATCGCGACATCTACAACAGCGACAACGCGCAATAGCGCGGCGCTGCTCACGGGCAACACCCGCACAAGGATGTGCGGGGCTTTTGCGCCAACCCGGCGCAGCGGCACTGCCGGCAGGACCCGGCAGCCAACGAGATGCCCATCGGCATCCAGGGCATACCAATAAAAACAACCACACAGGGTGACCCCATGAACGCATTCGACCCCGGTCGTCTCTCTCCGCCAGGCAGCAGGCCACCCCCGCTGCCCTAGTGCCTGAATAGCCCGTTCAGTCGGCTCGGCGGCGAATCTTCCTGCGGCGGCTTATGGCATGCCATCAGCCATCGCAGGGTTTCTGTGTCGGCGCACAACCCTCGCCACCGACCGACTGCACAGGCTCCCAGCACACGGAACACCCGTGCCGTCCGCCAGCGTCGCCCTACCCGGGCGGCGCTGCGGCGTCATCATCATTAATCCCCCGATAAATACAAAAAAGGGAGAGACCCCATGCTCGATATTCTCAATGACCTGATCTGGAGCAAGCTGCTGATCGTGATGCTGATCGGCCTTGGTTTGTACTTCACCATCGCCTCGCGTTTCGTCCAGTTCCGCTACTTCGGCAGCATGTTCCGCATATTTAGTGAGGCCTTTCAGCGTCAACCTGGCCAGCTCAGTTCGTTCCAGGCGCTGATGCTCTCGGTAGCCGGTCGCGTCGGTGCCGGTAACATCGCCGGTGTCTCGGTGGCGATCATGCTCGGCGGCCCGGGCGCAATCTTCTGGATGTGGGTCGTAGCACTGGTCGGCATGGCCACCAGCTACTTCGAATGTTCCCTGGCGCAGCTGTACAAGCGCCGCGAAGACGACGGCACCTACCGCGGTGGCCCCGCCTTCTACATCCAGCACGGCCTCGGCCAGCGCTGGTTGGGCATCGTCGTATCGATCCTGCTGTTGGTGACCTTCGGTTTCGGCTTCAACGCCGTGCAGTCGTTCACCGTGGCCAGCTCGATGCATGACACCTTCGGTCTGCCGACCTATGCCAGCGGTGCGATTCTGACCGTGGTAATGGGCCTGATCATCTTCGGTGGCATCAAGCGCATCGCCAAGTTTGCTGACGTGCTGGTGCCAGTAATGGCCTTCTCTTACATCGGCATGGCGCTGTTCGTGATCG
Organism: Pseudomonas sp.; assembly: GCA_044240245.1. Lineage (GTDB taxonomy): Bacteria > Pseudomonadota > Gammaproteobacteria > Pseudomonadales > Pseudomonadaceae > Aquipseudomonas. The sequence goes on from JBIHZW010000039.1 coordinate 5,407, forward strand.
GCAGCAACGTCGATGCGATCCCGGCCACCCTGGTGCTGATCTTCAAGAGCGCTTTCGGTCTGGAACCTGCCTTTGCCGGCGGTATCGGTGCGGCCATCCTGATGGGCGTGAAGCGCGGCCTGTTCTCCAACGAAGCGGGTCTGGGCAGTGCGCCGAACGTCGCCGCCGTTGCCGAGGTCAAGCACCCGGTGGCTCAGGGCATCGTGCAGTCGCTCAGCGTGTTTATCGACACCATCATCCTGTGCAGCTGCACCGCGCTGATCATCCTGCTGTCCGGCGTGTATCAGCCGGGCACGGAAATGGCCGGCGTGGTGCTGACCCAGACCGCCGTCGCTAGCGTGGTGGGTGAGTGGGGCCGAGTATTCGTTACCGTGGCGCTACTGCTGTTTGTGTTCACCACCCTGATCTACAACTACTACCTCGGCGAAAACGCCCTGGGCTTCTTCAGCAAGAAGCGCGGCCCAGTGGTGGTCTACCGTGTGCTGGTGGTGGCGCTGGTCCTCTGGGGTTCGGTGCAGGATCTCGGTACGGTGTTCGCCTTCGCCGACGTGACCATGGGCCTGCTGGCCATCTGCAACCTGATCGCCCTGGTGCTGCTGTTCAAGGTTGGTCTGCGTCTGATGCGCGACTACGACAGCCAGATCAAGGCCGGCGTGGAATCGCCGGTCTTCGATGCGAAGAACTTCGCCGATCTGGACCTCGACCCCGCTGTCTGGCAGCACACGCCAAACCAGCCCCCGATCAACGCGCAACAACAGCGTTGATCTGAATACGCCCAGGCCCTTGGCCTGGGCGTTGTTGTTTATGTCATAGGCCCCGCGCGGCCAGTTGGCAGGCGCGGGACTCTCCGTACAAGTGGAGTGCCAGACCATGCGTCATATTCTTTGCACCGCGCTGTTGTCCTGCCTGCTGTTCAGCCCCCTGAGCCAGGCGCAGTTGCCGCCTGACTACAAGGTGGTGCTGCTGACGGAAAACTTCCCACCCTTCAACATGGCCGACCACGGCAAGAACTTCGCGCGCGACGCCAATATCACCGGCATCAGCGCCGACATCGTGCGCGAGATGTTCAAGCGCGCCGCCATCGACTACAGCCTGACCCTGCGCTTCCCCTGGGACCGCATCTACCAACAGACCATGACCAAGGCCAATCACGGCCTGTTTTCCACCTCCATGAGCGAGGCGCGCAAGCCGCTGTTCAAGTGGGTGGGGCCCATCGCCCAGTACCAGAGCGTGCTGGTCGGCCTCAAGGGCAGCAGCCCGCAACTGGATAATCTGGAACAGGCCAAGGCCTACCGCGTCGGCGCCTACCAGAGCGCGGCGGTCAGTCAGCACCTTGAGCGCCTGGGCTTTACCCCGCAGAACGCCCTGCGCGACCAGGAAAATATCCGCAAGCTGCAACGCGGGCAGATCGACCTATGGGCCACCTCCGACCCGGTCTGGCGCTTTTATGCCAAAGCGCAGGGCGCCAATGATCTAGACACCGTACTCAGCTTCGAAACCTCGCAGCTGTACCTGGCGCTGAACAAGGACACCCCCGACGAGGTGGTCGAGCGCCTGCAGGCAGCCCTGGAACAGATGCGCAGCGAAGGCTACGGCAGCTGCGCGAAAAACCCCGAGCTGTGTTGAGCCAACCGCGCCTGGCAGTTATATCCGCCAGGCGCGGCGCAACGCGGCTAACGCCTCGGCGATCTGCGCTTCGGGCACCGTAGCAAAACCCAGCACCAGCCCGGCGCGCTGATCTTCCGGCGTGCTGCTGTCGGGCAGCCAGTAACTGCTGAGCGCCGTCATCTCAACGCCAACCCGTTCGGCGGCGCTGATCAGCTCACGCTCGCGGGCCAGGCTGTCAACGCGTACGCAAAGATGCAGCCCAGCCTCCACCACCGGCATCGGCGCGCAGCCCGGCACTGACTCAGGCCAACCAGCCAATAGTGCATCGCGACGACTGCGCGCAGCGCTGCGCATACGGCGGATATGCCGCTGAAAATGCCCGGCGGCGATAAATTCGGCCATCACCGCCTGTGTGCCGATTTCCGAATGGCGCATATCCAGAGCGCGACGCTGGGCAAAGGCTTCGGCCAGCGCTGGCGGCAATACCAGATAACCCAGACGCAACGCCGGAAAGGCGATCTTGCAGAAGGTGCCGACGTAGAGCACTCGGCCCTGGCGGTCGAGGGCGGCTAGAGGTGCCAGCGGCGTGCCGCTGTAGCGGTACTCGCCGTCGTAATCGTCCTCGATGATCAGGCCATCATTGCGCTCGGCCCATTCCAGCAGTTGCAGGCGCCGCGCCAGCGACAGGGTGACGCCGGTCGGGTACTGGTGCGATGGCGTCACGTAGACCAGCCGGCACTCTTCAATCTGCTCCAGCGCGGCGGTGTTCAGCCCTTCACCATCCACCGCCACGCCGCATAACTGCGCTCCGGCAATCGCCAGGGCATGGCCGGCGGCGCGGTAGCCGGGGTTCTCCACGGCCACCCGCGCGCCAGGGGTAACCAGCAGTTGCGCGCACAGGCTGATGGCCTGCTGCGCGCCATTGGTGACGACAATCTGCGCCGGATCGCAGTGCAGGCCGCGACTGTTGCGCAGGTAGGCAGCGATCAGCTCGCGCAGTTGCAGGTCGCCGGCCGGGTCGCCATAGCCCAGTCGCGCTAGCGACGGCTTACGCCAAAAGCGCGCGGACAAACGCGCCCAGGTCTCGAAGGGAAACAGATCAAAGGCCGGCACACCGACGCGAAACGCCCGTGGCGCGCCGCTCAAGGGCGGGTTCAGATGGTGCGTCTGCAACAGCTGCAGCGCCGCACTCTGCGGACTGCCGGACAATTGCACTGGAGGCGCTGGAGCCGGCCGCGTCGCCCCGCTCAACTCGGCCACATAAGTGCCAGCACCGATGCGCCCATCGATATAGCCCTCGGCGTACAGCTGATCGAAGGCGCGGGTCACGGTGTTACGCGAGATGCCCAGCAGGCTCGCCAGGTCGCGGCTGGCCGGCAGGCGTGTACGGCGTTGCAGGCGACCATCGAGGATGCGCTCACGCAGCGCCTGATACAGCTGGCGCGCCAGACCCTGCTGCGCATCGAGCTGGATGCCGGACAGATCGACCGGCAGCGGCGGAGCAGACGGAATGGCCATATAGATTGGCTCCATAAAAGTCGCAGAAAGTGGATCTTACAACAGACCAATATCCTGCCTAGCATGGCTCCATCAGCTCAGGAGCCCGCCCATGTACACGCCCGCCGCCTTCCGCCAGGACGACCTCGCCACGCTGCACCAGCAGATACGCACTACGCGCCTGCCTACGCTGGTCAGCCACGGCAAGCAGGGTTTGCTCGCCAGCCATCTGCCATTGCTGCTGGAAGCCGGCGAAGGCCCCTACGGCAAGCTCTACGGCCACTTCGCTCGGGCCAACCCGCAATGGCGCGACCTCGCTGAAGGCAGCCCGGCACTGGTGATCTTCCAGGGTGCGGAGGCCTATATCAGCCCGTCCTGGTACGCCGCCAAGGCCGAGCACGGCAAGGTGGTGCCGACCTGGAACTACATCAGCGTGCAGGCCCATGGCCGCGCCGAAGTGTTCGATGACGCCGAGCGCCTGCTGCAGCTGGTCAGCCGCCTCAGCGCGCTGCATGAAGCCGAACACCCGCAACCCTGGGCGGTCAGCGATGCACCGCGCGACTACATCGACAGCATGCTGCGCGCCATCGTCGGCTTCGCCCTGCCCATCGAGCGCCTGGAAGGCAAATGGAAGCTCGGGCAGAACCGCAGCCTGGCCGACCAGACCGGCGTGCATGAAGGCCTGCAAGCCAGCCATGACCCACGCGACCGCGAGCTGGCCGCGCAGATCAATAACCAACACTTAGCCAAGGAAGCGCCATGAGCATTGAAATCCGCCCCGTCAGCACTGCCGATCACGCCGCTTGGTTGCCGCTCTGGCAGGGCTATCTGCACTTTTACCAGAGCGAGTTGCCCGCCGAGGTCAGCGCCATGACCTGGCAGCGCTTTCTCGACCCAAGCGAGCCCACCCATGCTGCCCTCGCCTGGCGCGACGGTCAGGCCGTGGGGCTTGTGCAGTGGATCTTCCACCGCACTAATTGGTCGGTGGAGCACAGCTGCTACCTGCAGGATCTGTTTGTCGGCGCCGATCAGCGCGGCGGCGGCATCGGCCGGCTGCTAATCGAGCACGTCTATGCCCAGGCCCAGGCGGCCGGCAGCAGCCGAGTGCATTGGCTGACCCAGGAGACCAACTACCCAGGCCGCCAGCTCTACGACCGCATCGCCGAGCGCTCGGGCTTTATCCAATACCGCAAACAGTTCTGAACAGGAGCCGCGCCATGCCCCAGCAACCGCTACTCGACTGGCAGCCCGTGCCCACCCCGGCTCATAAACCCTTGGACGGCCAGTATGTGCGCCTCGAACCGCTAGACCCGGCGCACCATGGCGACGATCTGTGGCAGGCGTTGCAAGGCCCGGATAGCGACCCGGCACTCTGGGATTACCTGCCCTACGGCCCATTCAGCGAACGCGCGGCGTTCGATAGCTGGTTAAGCGGCCATGCGGCCAGCCGCGACCCGCTGTTCTTTAGCGTGATCGACCTGCGCCAGCAGCGCGCAGTCGGCCTGTTGAGCTATCTGCGCATTGCGCCCAAGGATGGCTGCATCGAGATCGGCCATATCGCTTTTGGCCGCGCCATGCAGCGCAGCCCAGCGTCGACCGAGGCGGTGTATCTGCTGGCCAAGCTGGCCTTGGGTGAGCTCGGCTACCGCCGCCTGGAATGGAAGTGCAACGCCGACAATGCCCGCTCGATGAGCGCGGCCAAGCGTCTGGGCTTTAACTACGAAGGGCTGTTTCGCCAGCATATGGTGGTCAAGGGGCGTAACCGCGACACCGCCTGGTTTTCCATCCTCGACAGCGAATGGCCGGCCTGCAACGCGGCCTTCGCGCGCTGGCTGGCGCCGGACAACTTCAATGCCGAGGGACGGCAGCAGCAGCGTCTGCAAGACCTGCGGTAATAGTGCAGCGGTTTATTCGATCTCGAACAGGCCGTTGCGGATCTGCGCGCCGCTCAAGCGCTGGCGAATATCGGCGTCGATACGCGGGTCATCCGGGTTGTAGAGCATCACCTGGCGATAGGCGTTGACCCGGTTGATGTCGTTACCAAGAAACTCCCAGACCACCCGAGTGCAGGCCGGAGTACGCAGATCACCACTCGACACCCCAGTTTTCAGGCCGTTAAGCCGGCCGATACGGCTCTTGAAGCTGGGAATCAGGATGGTCTGGGTCATCTCGTTGCCGGTCAGCGACTCGTAGTCGATCAGAAACAACCGGTCCTGCAGGTAGAACGCCGCCCCCAGGTAGCGGCAGCGCACCCAGTCCTCGGCCTTGCCACTGTCGGCACGCGATGGCTCCTGACGCTCCTGGCGCTCGAACAGGTAGCAGCCGCGCTCCTCGCGCAGCTGCACCAGCGACAGCAGAATCTGCCCCGGTACCGACATGCAGTTGGCGTATTCGAAGTAGTAGCCGCAGTAACGCGACAGGCTGCTGGAGTGCTCGCCGAGGGGCTGGAACAACTCCAGCAGCGGATCACCCAGTACCCGCGTCTCATGGCTGCCACTGCGCGCACCGATCAGGTCGGCAAACTGCTCGCCCGGCAGGCTCAGCTCGTAGGCTTCGACCCCGAAAAAATCGCAGATCCGCTTGAGGTTGTAGGCCGTCGGTCGGCTCTGTCCGCTCAGGTATTTATTGAACTGAGCGCGATTGATTGCGAGCTTGCGGCAAACCTCGGCGATCGACCGGTAATGGCTGCACAACAGCTTTAGATTGGGCCCTAGATGGTCGGACATGCGGATTCCCTGGTGATGCGAGCGGCGCGATTCTAGCATCAACTCGCATCAGCTCGCCGCCATCCGCGAAATTGCACGGCACGCGCGTCTGCTCAACCATTCGGCCCCAGACATAATTCCTTCACAGAACAACAAGAGAGACTCGCCTGCCATGCTCGATATTCTCAACGACCTGATCTGGAGCAAGCTGCTGATCGTGATGCTGATCGGCCTTGGTCTGTACTTCACCATCGCCTCGCGTTTCGTCCAATTTCGCTACTTCGGCAGCATGTTCCGCATCTTCGCCGAAGCCTTTCAGCGTCAGCCGGGTCAACTCAGTTCGTTCCAGGCGCTGATGCTCTCCGTAGCCGGTCGCGTCGGTGCCGGCAACATCGCCGGTGTCTCGGTGGCGATCATGCTCGGTGGCCCGGGCGCGATCTTCTGGATGTGGGTCGTGGCCCTGGTCGGCATGGCCACCAGCTACTTCGAGTGTTCCCTGGCGCAGCTGTACAAGCGCCGTGAAGACGACGGCACCTACCGTGGTGGCCCGGCCTTCTATATCCAGCACGGCCTGGGCCAGCGCTGGTTGGGCATCGTCGTTTCGATTCTGCTGCTGGTGACGTTCGGCTTCGGCTTCAACGCCGTGCAGTCGTTCACCGTGGCCAGCTCGCTGCATGACACCTTCGGCCTGCCGACCATCGCCAGCGGCCTGATCCTGACCGCGGTAATCGGCCTGATCATCTTCGGCGGCATCAAGCGCATCGCCAGCATGGCCGACGTACTGGTGCCAGTCATGGCCTTCTCCTATATCGGCATGGCGCTGGTGGTGATCGGTCTGAACCTGAGCGAAGTACCGGCCGTATTCACGCTGATCTTCAAGAGCGCTTTCGGCCTGGAACCTGCCTTCGCCGGTGGTATCGGCGCGGCCATCATGATGGGTGTAAAGCGCGGCCTGTTCTCCAACGAAGCCGGTCTCGGCAGTGCGCCGAACGTCGCGGCAGTCGCCCAGGTCAAGCACCCGGCGGCGCAGGGCATCGTGCAATCGCTCAGCGTATTTATCGACACCCTGCTGGTCTGCACCAGCACCGCACTGATCATCCTGCTGTCTGGCGTGTATCAGCCAGGTAGCGAAATGGCCGGCGTAGTACTGACCCAGACCGCTCTGGCCGCCGTAGTCGGCGAGTGGGGCCGGGTGTTCGTCAGCATCGCCCTGCTGCTGTTCGTCTTCACCACCCTGATCTACAACTACTACCTCGGCGAAAACGCCCTGGGCTTCTTCAGCAAGAAACGCGCGCCAGTGATGGTCTACCGCGTGCTGGTAGTGGCTCTGGTACTCTGGGGCTCGGTACAGGATCTGGGCACGGTGTTCGCCTTCGCCGACGTGACCATGGGTCTGTTGGCCATCTGCAACCTGATTGCCCTGACGCTGCTGTTCAAGGTTGGTCTGCGTCTGATGCGCGACTACGACAACCAGATCAAAGCCGGTGTGGAATCGCCAGTGTTCGATGCGAAGAACTTCGCCGACCTGGACCTCGACCCAGCCGCCTGGCCAAACGCGACGCAAAACGCCCCGGCCAACCATGCGGAAATCGGCAACAGCGTGCATCAGCGCTAAGCCGCTGCTAAAGCTGCATTAGCTGTAATAAACAGGGGGCTAAGCCCCCTGTTTTCTTATAGAGCCTGTTTACGATCAGCTGCGCGTCGGCCAGCCTGCGTTAAAAACAGGCTTGGAAAGCCCTTGCGGCTAACGCGCTTTAGCGCGACCCGAAGGGCGAGTGAAGCGAGTAATGCTCATTTACAGCTCGTAAACTCCGCTTCCTCGGCTGTTTTTGCCTTGCCTGGCTCTAGCTCGCTAGACCGTAAACAGGCTCTAAGAACAATAAAAAATGGAGACCCCTGATGGGTTGTAGCAATCTTCTGGTGCTCTACACCGGTGGCACCATCGGTATGCAAATGAGCGCTACGGGCCTGGCCCCGGCGTCCGGCTTCGATGAACGCCTGCGCCGCCAGCAAGTGCTGGAGTCCCAGCCGCTGCCGCAATGGACCTTCCGCGAGCTGCTGCCGCCAATCGACAGCGCCAATATGAACCAGAGCAACTGGCTGGCGATGGTCGCGGCGATTCGCGCCGGCATTGAGCAGGACGGCTGCGATGGCGTGCTGCTGCTGCACGGCACCGACACCCTGGCCTACAGCGCCGCAGCCCTGAGCTTTCTGCTGCTGGGTTTGCCCGTACCAGTGATTCTCAGCGGCTCGATGCTGCCGGCCGGTGCTGAGGGCAGCGATGCCTGGGGCAATCTGTTCGGCGCCATGCGTGCGCTGCAAGCCGGCGTCGCTCCGGGCGTGCACCTGTATTTCAATGGTGCGCTGCTGCATGGCGCGCGGGTGAGCAAGCTGCGCAGCGATGCCTTCGACGCCTTCCACGTGCTGCCGCGCCAGCGCCAAAGCCCACGCGCCGAGAGCATCCCGGCGAGCATCGACTACCGCCAGCCGCGCCAGCCGGTCAATCTGGCCGTGCTGCCGTTCTATCCGGGTATCCAGGCCAGCCATGTACGCGCCCTGCTCGGCAGCGGCGTGCAAGGTCTGCTGCTGGAATGCTACGGCAGCGGCACGGGACCTGCGGACGACACCGAACTGCTCGGCGTACTCAAGGCTGCCCATGAGCGTGGCGTGGTGCTGGCCGCGATCAGCCAGTGCCCGCATGGCCATGTCGAATTCGGTGTGTATGCCGCTGGCAGCCAACTGGCCAGTGCCGGGCTGATTTCCGCCGGCGGCATGACCCGCGAAGCGGCCCTGGGCAAGCTGTTCGCCCTGCTTGGCGCGGGCCTGAGCCAGGCCGAGGTGGAACACTGGTTCGCCCTGGATGTCTGTGGTGAACGCGCAGATTGAAGCCTGCGCCCTTACAGCTAGGCTGTAAGGGCTTTACCCCATCGAGGAGCCAGTGCCATGCCGATTCGCATTCCCGTCGAAATCCGCCCGATCAGCGACGCTGATCACGCTGCCTGGCTGCCGCTGTGGCAGGGCTATCAGCGTTTCTATATGACCGAGATTGCCGCCGCGACCAGCGACATCACCTGGCAGCGCTTCCTCGACCCTGCCGAGCCAATGCACGCAGCGCTGGCCTGGCATGAAGGCCAGGCGATTGGCCTGGTGCACTGGATCTACCACCGCTCGACCTGGACCACTGGCGACTACTGCTACCTGCAGGACCTGTTTATCGCCAAGGACATCCGCAGCAGCGGCGCCGGCCGTCAGCTGATCGAGCACGTCTACCGCGAAGCCCAGGCTCAGGGCTGCTCGCGCACCTACTGGCTAACCCACGAGAGCAATAGCAAGGCCATGCTACTGTATGAGCGCCTCGCCGAGCGGTCAGGGTTTGTGCAGTACCGTAAAGTCTTTTAAGCCCCAGACCTTCTGGTCAGAAATTCCGCCCTGCGCTCTTGCCGCAGGCACATTCCGGCGTTATCTTTTGCGCCACGCCCGGCCACCTGCGCCGGCCGCGCACCTGGATCAGCAGACAGGGTAAACACTGAGCTGGCTAACCTGAACCCAACTTCAGAGGAGCCAACTCAATGGCTGCTACACGTATCTGGATCAAAAACCCCCTCGCCATCTTCACTGCCAACAATCTCGACGCCGCCGGCGGCTTGGTGATCGAAGACGGCGTGATCAGCGAACTGCTCAAGGCCGGCCAGCAGCCGAGCCAACCCTGCAATCGCACCTTCGATGCCCGCGAGCATGTGGTGCTGCCGGGCCTGATCAACACCCACCACCACTTCTATCAAACCCTCACCCGCGCCTGGGGCCCGGTGGTCAATCAGCCGTTGTTTCCCTGGCTGAAGACCCTGTACCCGGTATGGGCACGCCTGACCCCCGAGAAGCTCGCCCTGGCCAGTAAAGTGGCCCTGGCTGAACTGCTGCTGTCCGGTTGCAGCACGGCGGCGGACCACCATTACCTGTTCCCCGGCGGCCTAGAAAACGCCATCGACGTGCAGGTCGAAGCCGTGCGCGAACTGGGCATGCGCGCCATGCTCACCCGTGGCTCCATGAGCCTGGGCGAAGCCGATGGCGGCCTGCCGCCGCAGCAGACCGTGCAGCAGGGTGAAGTGATCCTGGCCGACAGCCAACGGCTGATCCATGACTACCACCAGCGCGGCGACGGCGCCCAGGTGCAGATCGCCCTGGCGCCCTGCTCGCCGTTCTCGGTCACCCAGGAAATAATGCGCCAGAGCGCCGAACTGGCCGAAGAGCTGGACGTGCGCCTGCACACCCACCTGGCGGAAACCCTCGACGAAGAAGACTTCTGCCTGCAGCGCTTTGGCCTGCGCACAGTGGATTATCTGGACAGCGTCGGCTGGCTCAGCTCGCGCACCTGGCTGGCCCACGGCATCCACTTCAACCCGGATGAAATCACCCGCCTGGGCCAGGCCGGCACCGGCATCTGCCACTGCCCAAGCTCGAATATGCGCCTGGCCTCGGGGATCTGCCCAACTCTCGACCTGGAAGCCGCCGGCGCGCCAATCGGCCTCGGCGTGGATGGTTCGGCGTCCAACGATGCATCCAATATGATTCTCGAAGCGCGCCAGGCCCTATATATCCAGCGCCTGCGCTACGGCGCCGAGAAAATCACCCCGGAACTGGTGCTGGGCTGGGCCAGCAAGGGCTCGGCCAAGCTGCTGGGGCGCAGCGATATCGGCGAACTGGCGGTGGGCAAGCAGGCCGATCTGGCCTTCTTCAAGCTCGACGAACTGCGCTTCTCCGGCAGCCACGACCCGATTTCCGCGCTGCTGCTGTGCGGCGCCGACAAGGCAGACCGGATGATGATCGGCGGCCAGTGGCGCGTTATCGACGGGCAGATCGAAGGCCTGGATGTGGCCAAGCTGATCGCCGATCACCGTCAGGCGGCCAAGGAGCTGATAGCTGGCTAAAACGCCGACTATTCCACCGCGTTGTCAGGTGACAAACAGCAGGCAAAAAAAGACCGGCCCTAGAGCCGGTCTTTTTTATCGCGCAGATCAGTGCCACATGCCCTTGATCTGACTCAACGTCAGGCCATTGATCAGACAGTGGTTGGGGTTACCGCGCAGCGGGTCCTTGACCACATGGCCACCGAAGTTGATCACGGTGGTGGTGTTGCCGCTCATATAAGCGCCCCAGCCTCGGGTGGTATCCGTGGCCACCAGGGCGGCAGCAGTCTGACTGCCGCTGCTGGCACACAGGGCGGAGACCTGACGCAACCGGCCATTACTGTCCTGGTCTTCCTTGTCGTAATTAGCGTTCGTGTTGGCGGCGCCGCCGCGCACGATCAGTACACCCTTAGCAACGTCGTCGGCCTGCGCCGGCGATACGCTGCCCGCGCAAAGCGCGGTGAGCAGGATGCAGGCGGCGAGGTTTTTGTGGCTATTGAGGAAATTTTGCATGGTTGCAGCCCTCCATGGGCTAAGCGATTCGATTGATGCTGGGAACCCGGACAGTCGTGCCCTGGCCCCGAGTTGATGTCACATAGCGATATCGTTGGCGTGGGTCTGGCCCGGCCAGACGCCGGTCATCTCGATCTCACGCTGACCGGTCAGCCACTGGCCGAGTGGGTTCGGCCACTTGAAGCTGTACTTGTCGCTGTTGATCACACCCTTGAAGCTGACCTCGGCGACGATGTTGGTCGCGTTCAGCGGGATATTGCCGACGGTCTTGGACAGGCCGCCACTCAACGAGAACGACTGATGCTGCGGCCCCTGCGGGGTGTCGTAGCTCAACTTGATATCGGTGATGTAGGTGCAGCCCGGTTTGTTGTTGAACAGGATCTGCAGCGAACCCAGGCGGGTAATCCAGTTGGGGATCAGCAGATTGCCGTCGTAAGAGGCGAAGGTGTAGGCAATCGGCACCGAGCCGTTCGGCAGGCTGTTCGGGTTAATCGGCCAGAGGTGCTGGTCAACCTGCTTGCTCTCCTTTGAGGAGACAAACGAGCCCTTGCCGTTGGCCCCGGCCAGCATGTCTTGCACCGCACCGACCGAGCCGGAGATGGAGAAGGACGAACTGTTGTCCTGGGAACCGATATTCAGGCCGCTGTTGGCGTAGATCACGCTGGTGACCACGCCAAAGCCCTGGGCGATATTGCCGCTGCTACCCATGCTCACCGAGGAAGCCTGCTGCGCCATCCAGCTCAGGGTTTCCGGCTTGCTCAGCACAGTTAGGTCACTGATAAAGCTCTCGCTGGAGATGCCGAACTCCGAGGCCATCGAGCCGACATTGGCGAATTCCCAGGTGATTTCCGTACCCGCAGTGATTTTGGTGCCGCTCTCCGGGTCAGTGGCCGAGCCATCCAGATTGATGTTGGCCTGGCTGCGTTTGACGTTGCTGGAGGACAGCTTCCACTGGTTTGGCACACCACGGCTGCTGATGGCGATGCCCGGTGTGGCTTCCTGCACCAAGGTGAAGTCCCCGCTATCCGGAGAAACAATACCGACGGCGCCAACTTTGAACTTGGGGTCGAGGGTCCAGTTGCCCCAATAAGCCGGACGGCCGGCGCGGATTAGATCGGTAAACGTACGATTCCAATTCATGACTGTAATCCTTGCAGTTATCTAAATGGAGTGCGCCGCAACTCATGTCGTGGCGCGTACGCCGAATAAGGCAACTCACTTACAGCCCTGGCGAGCCCCATTGAGTTAGTCGACGAATAAATACTGTCGACTACGCGAATAACTGGGTATTGGGCAAATTCGGTATATCTGTGGAAGCATTTCCATCTCGGTTTATGGCTAGGCAAGTTATAACTTTCGATCCTCTCTGCCATATCAGAAAGGATTCGCAATGTGCTTACGCCACGGGAGGTTCAGGCATTGTCACTTATCGCTCGTGGCTGCACTGATCGGGATATATCCGCACTATTATGCGTATCCATAAGTACAGCCAGAAAACATCGAGAAAACTTGCACAGCAAACTTTCATTGAATAAATCTGCGCAACTGGCTATTTATTATCTGGAAACTTTCCCCGCGCCAGAGCCAATTAATAACGCACAACCAAAGAGCGCCAAGTTGAGTGAGCGAGAATTGCAGATAGTGCAGTTATTTGCCTTAGGGTTTAGCGATAAGGAAGTTGCCCGCAGACTTGGCATCAGCGACCTGACCGTGCGCAAGCACCGCAGCAATATGCAGGAAAAGCTGGCCACTTCGAATATCTGCGGATTGCTCTATGAGGTGGTGACAAGCGGTTGGCTGGCGTTGCCGCTAACAGCGCATAACCGCGCGAGCGAAGGCGGACAACGCAGCTGATCGGGCAAACCCCGCAACGGTTGGACAAGGCTGCGGGCGGCTGCTTAGTTGATTATTCGGGTCGTCAACAAAGGTGGCGGCCCAGACCCGCCTCCCTGCCTGGAGCCACAGCATGAACAAACTGCCAATCACCATCGCCCTGTTAACCGCCAGCGGCATGGCCCACCCCGCCAATCTGCCGGCATTCGAGGTCACTTGCCCGACCGACCTTAGCGTGCGCGCCGAGGCCGGCGGTCCGGTTTATGTCAACGACAAACAGATCGTGCTGCACAAGCTCAGCGAGCAGTTCTTCGAAGCCAAGGGCGAGGGTATAACCCTCTCCATCAGCCTGAATGCCGCCGGCGCGCCCACGGTGTCTTACACCGGCAAACAGGGCGCCAACGGCATCTGTGAAAAGACCGAGGAAGTCGAGCAGGAAGAAGAGCCCGCGACTGACGAGCCAGCGGAGCCAATGGCCGATTGATCCGTCATAAGCGCAAGCTCGTCAGAACACCGACCAGCCGATCCGCTCGCTCAGCAGTTCCAGCGCCTTGATTCCGGCCAGGGAGTTGCCAGCGGCGTTCAGCTCCGGTGACCACACGCATACGCTGAAACGCCCCGGCACCACGGCGACGATGCCGCCGCCGACGCCGCTCTTGCCCGGCAGGCCGACGCGGTAGGCGAAATTACCGGCCTCGTCGTACAGGCCGCTGGTGGCCATGATCGCGTTGACCTGCTTGCTCTGCCGCGCGCTGATAATCTGCGCGCCGCTGTGTTTGCAAAAACCGTCGTTGGCCAGAAAGCAGAAGGCCCGCGCCAGGTCGACACAGCTCATGCGCAGCGCGCAGTAACTGAAGTAGCTGCGCAGCACTGCCTCCACATCGTTGTGGAAATT
>JBIHZW010000223.1:0-6061 GCA_044240245.1 Pseudomonas sp.
TGCTGGTGGATCAGCAGGTGGCCGACTGGCTGGCTATCGAAGTGGCCGCGCCGTGTCTGAGCGTGATTCGTCGAACTTGGTCGGATGAGCATTTGATCAGCTACGCCCGGCTGATCCATCCGGGCGATCGCTATAAGCTGCGTTCCTCACACAAACCACGCCGCTAAACCCGATCAGTTATTGATCTGCTGCTCGACCAGTTCAGGGTTGTCGATAAAGCGGTTACGGGTGCCTTGCAGGCTGGCGATCTTGTCGTTGCGCGCCTTTTCCTCGGCATCAGGCGGGTCCATCTGGTGCCACTTCTTGTACATCTGCACCTGGCCGACGATTGGCAGGTCGTATTCGACATGCATATAGAAGATCGCCCGGGCCACGTTGCCCTTGGCTTCGTCGCGCGGCTCGACCAGCTGGAAGCTGGTTTTCATATCGCAGCCGATGTCGGCGAATTTGCTTGGCACGCTGTCATCCAGCTCGCCGAACTGCGCGTTGCGTCGCACCAGTTCAACGCGGGTCATGGCCGGGTAGAGGTTGTGCAGGTCGGATGCCATATAGACGTAACGCGGGTTCATGATCCCGCACTGGCGGTCGGTGATGCAGCGCAGCGCGCTTTTCAGCTGTTTGCTGCTGTAGATCGCGCTGGCCTTGAGCTGGCCGCTTTCCTCAGTGAAGTCTTTGCCGCAATACAGCGTGCTACCGCCCTGGCCATAAAGTTGACTCCAGAACAGTTGTACAGCGGCTTTAGGATCGGAAAGCTGGCTTTGCCCGTTAGCCAGTGTGGGTAGGCTGATACTGGCTGCCAGGCAACCGATGGCAAGAAGCAATGAGCGCATGTGTGGCCCCATGACCGCCGTTGACGGGGTCTGTTGTTTTTGTAAGACAAGATCGAGTCTAACAAGACCTGCGTCACAAAATAAAGCCGAGCGTTTGCTTGGTTTTATTCGGGAAAGCCCGGTGTAGGCTTTGGCTTACACGGCGTGCTGCAGATCACCACTATGCCCGGTACCGGACGGTGGCTAATCTTCTTCCATGGACGTCGCGCAGGAAGCGCACTTTAGCAACAGGGATACGCGGGACAGCTGCCAGGATGGCAAGCAGATCAAGGATGTCAGCAAATAGTCTGCAAAGGCCCCGCAATGCGGGGTTTTCTTTTTTATGGCGCTCGCCAAGCCGCATAACCCTTCTCGACCTACCGAAGCTATCGCGTGATTACGCTAAATACCGCGCTGGCCCTAGCAATCCGCACTGACTCGACGACAAAGAAGCAATTGGCAAATGCCAGGCTTTTGCCGACCTTCTGCACATCGGTTTCGATGGTTATCCAGTCGCCGAGTTTGGCGGTGCCGGCGTAGTCGATGGTCAGGCTGCTGGTGACTATTGGCGTGGGCGGCTCTTGGGCGAAGGCGCTGTTGTAGCCCAGGGCAACGTCGGCCAGGCTGCTGAGTACGCCACCATGCACCAGCCCGCGCGCATTGCAGTGTTTCTCCTCGGCTCTCAGGCCAATCACCAGGCCCGTGTCGGTGCGCTGGTTGTAGATCGGACCCAGCAGATCCAGAAAGGGGCTGCTTCTAAACAGCGGGGTAAAACCTGCGGGGATCATGCTCATCAGCGAAACCTCCTTTGCTTGGGACTGTTCAGGCGGCCTGGCGCTGCGCCTGTAACTCGGCAAACCAGTTCAGCGTTTCATCCCACAGCGTCTGCGCCGCTGGGCGGAAGTAGCCCATATGACCAATAGCGCCGATGCCTGAGGTTGAATCGATGGTGCGCGCTTGGTAGGGCGCGGCGCTATAAGCCGCCATAAAGGCGTCGCGCGAGGCGGGCGGGGCCCACAAGTCGTCCAGGGCGTTGGCGGCAATGATCGGCGTGCTGACCTGAGCAAAACGCTCAGCGAGATTCGGCATCTGCGGGTCTTCAAAGAAGTAGCGCGGGTAGCCGCACCAGCGCTTCCACTGTTTGTATACACCCAGCGGTAAATCCTCGCCCATGCCCAGTTTGCTCCAGGCCAGGTAGCCCTTGTAGCGGGTTAGCAACGGGCCGATCAGCCGCCACATGGTTAGCACGCGCAACTGCTCGGCCTTGGGCATCCAGCCGTGCCAGCCGGCCCCGGTGCCGAAGGTGTAGAACCCCTGAACCTGGTCATGGTTCGGCAGCAGGCCGAAAGCATGCCCGCCAAAGGAGTGGCCGACCATATACAGCGGCCGCTGCGGGTGACGGTGCTGGTCGACGGCGGCTGCCAGGTCGAGGTGCGCCCAGTCCAGATAATCCATGGCAAAGCCGCGCAGGCTGGCCGGCTTCGATTGGCCGATACCGCGGTAATCCAGAGTCAGGGTGCTGTAACCGCGCTGCGCGGCGTACTCGGCAAAGCGTCGGTAGAAACCTTGGGGCACGCCTGTGGCGCCGGCAATCACTAGCTGCGCCACTGGCTCTGGTGCGTGATACAGCGTCGCGGTCAGCGGATAACCGTCGAGTGCCGGCAGCTGCAAGCTTTCGCTAAGGATGGCTTGGGTAATGAGGCTCATGGGCGGACTCCTCCCGGAAACTGTTCGCGGGTCAGGTTGAACAGGGCAGTGGCGGCGCGCTTCAGCGGCTCGCTGCTGCCGGCCACACGGGCTTGCAGCAGCCCGCCTTCATACAACGCTACAAACAGCGCGGCGAGATTGTCCGCCTGCTCGCTGGGGTAGCCGTAGGCATGCAACTGCTGGCTCAGCGCCTGGCGCACGGCGGCAAAACTGCGCTGCAGGGCGGCGCGAATCTCCACATCCTCCGGGCCGCTTTCCAGGGCGATGGTGGCCAGCGGGCAACCGCGTTCGAACTGGCTGTTCTCCAGCTGCTGCAGTGCGCCTTGCAACCAGTTGTGCAGCGCCTTGAGCGGATCGGTTTGCTGAGCAAAAAGCTGGGTAAACAGGCTGTCGATATGCCGGCTGATATGGTCAATAGCCGCCACCGCCAGCTCGCTTTTACCGCCAGGGAAGTGGTGATAGAGGCTGCCCTTGGGCGCCCCAGCAATTTCCAGTAGCTCACTCAGGCCAACACCATGCAGGCCCTTGCGTTGCAGGGAGTCGGCCATGGCGTGAATCAGCTTGTCGCGGGTCGAGGTCTTTTTCATGGACTAAATATATAGACCGGTCGGTCTATTTCGCCAAGACTTTTTTCCTCCATAGCCAGTCGGTATGACGCTGCATAAGTTGCCTTTGCGGCCGCCGCTGTCCCAGGCGTGTTGTCAGGGTGCGCCGGTGAGCATTTCCTTCAGGAGTTTTCCGCTACCATCTGCTTCTCTCCTGCATGCGATAAGGATTTCCCCCATGTCCATCTCCACGCTGATTTTCCTGGCGGTTGTCGCCGCGCTGATCTTTTACGTGATTGGCATCTACAACCAGCTGGTGGCCCTGCGTAACCGCTTTCAGAACGCCTTTGCGCAGATCGAGGTGCAGCTCAAGCGCCGTTATGACCTGATCCCCAATCTGGTGGAAACCGCCAAGGGCTATGTGTCTCATGAGCGGGAAACCCTGGAGGCGGTGATTGCCGCGCGCAATAACGCGGTGACCGGGCTTAAGGCCGCTGTGGCGCAGCCGGGCAATGCGCAGAGCATGGCGCAGCTGGGTGGTGCGGAAGGTTTGCTGAGCAGCGCCCTGGGCCGCTTGAACGTGACGCTTGAGGCTTACCCGGACCTCAAGGCCTCGGCGAATATGCAGCAGCTCAGTGAGGAGTTGAGCAGCACCGAGAACAAGGTGGCCTTTGCCCGCCAGGCCTTCAACGATGCGGTGATGGCCTACAACACCTACAAGCAGGCGTTCCCGCCGGTATTGTTGGCCGCCAGCTTTGGCCACGCTCAGGACGCCAGCCTGCTGGAGTTCGCCGACAGCGCGGCGATTCAGGAAGCGCCGAAGGTGTCGTTCTAAGTTAAGGGCTCGGCACGATGAACTTCTTCGAGCAACAGGACCGCGCCCGGCGTAACAGTGGGCGTCTGCTGATTCTGATGGCGCTGGCGGTGCTTAGCCTGATCACCCTGACCAGTCTGGCGCTGGGGGCAATCTGGCAGTTATTCGGCAACGATCAGGACTCGTTGGGCCTGCTTGATGGCCCAGGCAGTCTGCTGCCCAGTTGGCCGCTGGTGGGTTGTGTGGCGCTGGCGGTGATCGGTGTGGTGCTGCTGGGCAGTCTGTACAAACAGCTGCAGCTGAGCCGTGGTGGCCAGGCGATTGCCGAGCGGCTGGGCGGACGCTTGATCAACCTGTCGCCACAGAACCTCGAAGAGCGTCGGCTGCTCAATGTGGTGGAGGAAATGGCCCTGGCCTCGGGCACCTCGGTGCCGCCGGTGTATGTGCTCGATGATGCCGGAATCAACGCCTTTGCCGCCGGTCTGACGCCGCAGGATGCGGTGATCGGGATTACCCGTGGGGCGATCTGCCAGCTCAGTCGCGATGAATTGCAGGGCGTGATTGCCCATGAGTTCAGTCATATCTTCCACGGCGATATGCGCCTCAATACGCGCCTGGTGTCGGTGCTGCACGGCATTCTGCTGCTCGGCCTGATTGGCGGTTTTCTGCTGCGTAGCAGCGGGCGCGGCAGCCGTTCCAGTCGCGACAACTCGGTGGCGGTCGTGCTCGCCATTGGCGTCACGTTGTGGGTGCTGGGCTATGCCGGGACCTTTTTCGGCAACCTGATCAAAGCCGCGGTGAGCCGCCAGCGCGAGTTTCTTGCCGACGCTTCGGCGGTGCAGTACACCCGTAACCCGGACAGCATCGCCGGAGCCTTGAAGAAGATCGGCGGCAACCTGTATGGCTCGCAGCTGCAGGCCGGGCATGCCGCCGAATTCAGCCATATGTACTTTGCCGCCGGTGTCCGTCAGGCGCTGGACGGCATGCTGGCCACCCATCCGCCCTTGGATCAGCGCATCCTCCGCATCACGCCAGGTTGGGATGGTCGTTATCCGCATGTGGCTGAGATCAGCGCGGTAACGCCGGCCGCAGTGGCCAGTGATTCGGCGGTCAATCTGCATGACCTGAGCGCTTTTGCTCCCGGCTTGAGTGCGGCCTCGGCGAGTGAGGCGATTGGCGCCATTGGCGATCCGCTGGCAACCCATTTACTGGCCGCGCGCAGCACCCTGGCGCATCTGGATATTGCCCTGAGCGAGGCGGCGCACAGCTGCATTGGCGCCCAGGCGTTGCTCTACGGCCTGCTGCTCGACCCTGTCGAGACGCAAGCTGTGCAGCAATTACAGCTGCTGCAGCCGCGTATCGCCGCCGAGGTTGCCGCGCAGCTCGAGCAGTTGCGTGAGCCGCTGCGTCAGCTGGCTCCGGGGATGCGTTTGCCGCTGCTGGACCTGGCCATGCCCGCCCTCAAGCAACTGGCGGCCGATCAGTTCGCCACGCTCAAGGAAAACCTGGCCCTGCTGATTCGCGCCGATGGCCGGGTCGCTTTGCTGGAATGGACGCTGTTACGCATTGTCGAGCGCAATGTCGCGGGCGTGCGCGCGCAGACCAGTCGCTACCAGCTGCAGGAATTGACCGCTGAAACCAGCGTGGTGCTGTCGCTGCTGGCCCGCGCCGGCGGGGTGGATGAGCCTGCCGCGCAGCTCGCTTTCAAGCATGCCGGCAGTGAGCTGCCGTTCCCGCTCGAAGAACTGCTGCCGGCCAGCGCCAGCGACTTAGCGGCGCTTGAACCTGCGCTGCGGCGTCTGAGCTTGCTCTGGCCGTTGCAGAAGCCGCAGTTGCTCAAGGCCATGGCGCGCTGCATCGAGCATGACGGCCAGATCAATGCCGCCGAAGCCGAGCTGATGCGCGCGGTGGCGGATATCCTCGATTGCCCGATGCCGCCTTTGCTCGCGGCGCGCGTCTGACCGTTTGGCGGTGCGGCTTGACCCTACGGCGCTGCGGGTAGACTGTAAAACTGCTTCGCGCTGTCATGCCCTGGTCATCAAACGGGGCAATGCTGGAGCGGCCAATAACAATCTTCCTTCTTTCAGGGCGTTCGCCCCTTTCATTGCACTGCCTCCTGACCCCGTCACGCCGTTTTGTACGGCAAGGAGAGAGCCATGAACCTGTTGCAACCTGTCACCGCCGGG
>JBIHZW010000224.1:0-6042 GCA_044240245.1 Pseudomonas sp.
GGCTGGCGTCCCAGCTAGGCAGTGCGCTTGGCATGCTGATCTGCTCCAGCTGGGCGAGGATGTTCTCGGCTGCTGAGCGGGCATAGACGAAGCATTCCAGCAGCGAGTTGCTGGCCATGCGGTTGGCCCCGTGCAGGCCGGTAAAGCTGGTTTCGCCGATGGCATACAGCCCCGGCACATCGGTGCAACCGCTCTGATCGACCAGCACGCCGCCGCAGGTGTAGTGCGCGGCCGGCACCACCGGAATAGGCTCTTTGGTGATGTCGATGCCGAAGTCCAGGCAGCGTTCATATACGGTAGGGAAGTGCGATTTCACAAAATCAGCCGGTTTATGGCTGATATCGAGGAATACGCAGTCAATCCCCAGGCGCTTCATCTCGTGGTCGATGGCGCGGGCGACGATATCTCGTGGCGCCAGTTCTGCGCGCTCATCGAAGCGCGGCATAAAACGTTCGCCGTTCGGCAGCTTGAGCAGTGCGCCTTCACCACGCAGTGCTTCGGTGACCAGAAAGCTCTTGGCTTTTGGGTGATACAGGCAGGTCGGGTGGAACTGGTTGAACTCCAGGTTGCCGACCCGACAGCCGGCGCGCCAGGCCATGGCGATGCCATCGCCGCAGGCGCCATCCGGGTTGCTGGTATAGAGATAGACCTTGGCCGCGCCGCCGGTGGCGAGAATCACGAAGCGTGCGCTAAAGGTATCGACCTCGCCGCTGGCGCGGTTGAGCACGTAAGCGCCCAGGCAGCGTTGGCCTTCCAGGCCGAGTTTGCGTTCGGTGATCAGATCAACGGCGACGCGCTGCTCGAGCAGTTCGATATTGCTACGCTGTCTGGTCTGTTCCAGCAGGGTATTGAAGATCGCCGCACCGGTGGCATCGGCCGCGTGAATGATGCGCCGGTGGCTGTGGCCGCCTTCACGGGTCAGGTGGAATTCGAAGCCGCCGTCTTCGCGGGCGGTCTGGTCGTCGCGGGTAAAAGGCACGCCCTGGTCGATCAGCCACTGAATGGCTTCGCGGCTGTGCTCGACGGTGAAACGCACGGCGTCTTCGCGGCACAGGCCGCCGCCCGCATTGAGCGTATCCTCGACATGCGATTCAATCGTGTCGGTATCGTCCAGTACCGCCGCCACGCCGCCCTGTGCCCAGTAGGTCGAGCCGTTGGACAGGTTGCCCTTACTCAGTACGGCAATACGCAGGTGTTCAGGCAGCGTGAGGGCCAGGGTGAGGCCGGCTGCACCGCTACCGATAACCAGAACGTCGTGTTGGTAATGTTGGCTCATGTCCGAATTCCGCGAAAAGCGGCCCCTAGTATATAGAGGGGGTGGGCGGCACAATAGCCAGCTTATGACCAAGTGCGTTACTCGGGAACTTTTTAAGCGTTTCGGGTTCCATAGGCGGTTGTTTAAATGGAAATTCGCCTGCGTCAGGCGACTTCCAGTGGGCCTGCGGTTTTTGCCTAGCCGGCAGGTGATCCAGACTACAAGCGCAGCAATGGAGTTCCTTTGCTGCGCTGTTCCGTGCAGGACTTTTAAGTGTTCTGCAGGAAGCTTGTTTGAAGGAGAGAACTTTTGCGCAATGCCCGAGTCTACTTTGGCAGACCGAGTAAAGGGTTGGCGTTGCGCTCCTTCAAACCTTATGAGGAGTTTTCATGCTAACCCAGGAAGATGATCAGCAACTGGTCGAGCGCGTTCAGCGCGGCGACAAGCGCGCATTTGATCTATTGGTGCTTAAGTATCAGCACAAGATTCTCGGGTTGATCGTGCGTTTTGTGCATGACACCCATGAGGCACAGGATGTGGCGCAGGAAGCCTTCGTCAAAGCGTATCGGGCGTTGGGTAATTTTCGTGGTGACAGCGCGTTCTACACTTGGCTGTACCGCATCGCCATCAACACGGCGAAGAATCATCTGGTGTCGCGTGGTCGGCGCCCGCCAGACAGTGATGTAAGTGCTGAGGATGCCGAGTTCTATGATGGTGACCATGCCCTCAAGGACATCGAATCGCCGGAGCGCGCGTTGTTGCGCGACGAGATCGAGGCCACCGTGCACCGCAGCATCGAGCAATTGCCGGAAGATTTACGCACGGCGCTAACCTTGCGTGAATTTGATGGTCTGAGTTACGAGGACATTGCCAGCGTCATGCAATGTCCAGTCGGTACCGTACGTTCGCGGATTTTCCGAGCGCGTGAGGCCATCGACCGATCCCTGCAGCCATTGCTGCAGGAAACCTAAGACAGCGGCGTCAGCCATGAGAGGAACCGCCATGAGTCGTGAAACCCTACAGGAATCGCTGTCCGCGGTGATGGATAACCAAGCGGATGAACTTGAACTGAGACGAGTGCTGGCGGCCAGCGATGACCCTGAGATGCGAGCCACCTGGTCGCGCTACCAGATCGCCCGTGCGGTCATGCACAAAGAGCTGCTTGAGCCGCGTCTGGATATTGCCGCTGCCGTATCCGCAGCCTTGTCTGATGATGCTCCACTTGTTCTAAAGCAAGAGCAGCGCGGCCCATGGCGTACCGTTGGGCGTCTGGCTGTTGCCGCCTCGGTTACCGTGGCAGTGCTGGCAGGTGTGCGTCTGTACAACCAGGACGACATCACCGGTACGCAGTTGGCGCAGCAGGCCAATCAGCCAGCGCTCAGCATCCCTCAGGTCAGCGGGCCGGCCATGTTGGCAGGTTTCAACACCTCCGAAGAGCAAGCGGCTCCTGCGGCCAGCGCTGTCGGCCAAGGTCAGCCTGGCTGGCATGAGCAGCGCCTGCCAGCCTACCTGCGTCAGCATGCGCAGCAAGCGGCCATGAGCACCGGTGAAAGTCCGCTGCCTTATGCTCGTGCGGCCAGTCTGGAAAGCCGTTAACGGCCTGTTGTTAAGGAGGCGCATGCGCTTTATTCCACTTAGCGCCCTGCTGTTGGGTAGCTGGCTGGCGTTGCCGGCAGTTGCCGATGAGGGGCAGGCCTTGCTGCAGCGTTTGGCTGATGCCGAGCGCACACAGAGTTTTCAGGGCACCTTCGTTTACGAACGTAATGGCAGTTTTTCGACGCACAGCATCTGGCACCGCGTTGAAGAAGGCGGCAAATTACGTGAACGCCTGTTGCAACTGGATGGGTCGGCGCAGGAGATTTTGCGCGTCGATGGCCAGGTGCAGTGCGCCAGTGGCGCATTGGCCGACCAATTGATCGACAGTCAGCTATGGCCTGCTCGGGCGCTGAATGCTGCGCAGTTGAGCGAGTGGTATGAGCTGCGTGTGCTTGGCAAGGCCCGCGTAGCGGGGCGGGCGACCAGCGTATTGGGCCTGGTGCCGCGCGATCAGCATCGTTATGGCATTGAACTGCACCTCGATCAGCAAACGGGCTTGCCGCTCAAGTCGTTGCTGGTGAACGACAAGGGGCAGTTGCTTGAGCGCTTCCAGTTTACCCATCTACAAACCGAAGCGCCCGCAGTCTCTAATCTTGAGCCTGGCGCAGGGTGTCGGCCGGTGCGTTTGCCTGCCGCGCAGAGTGAAGCCGTCGAGGCTTGGCGTTCGGATTGGTTGCCGCCAGGTTTTAGCCTGAGTTCGGTTACCCAGCGTCGCAGCCCTGCATCGGATGAGCCTGTCGCCTGTCAGGTGTATGACGATGGTCTGGCGAGTTTTTCCGTCTTTATGGAGCCGCTGCGCGGTGCGGCAGTTGAGGATGTTCGCACTCAGCTGGGTCCGACTGTCGCCGTTTCGCGCCGGCTGAAGACCGATGACGGCGACGTCATGGTCACCGTCGTCGGTGAAATACCTTTGGGTACTGCCGAACGAGTGGCCTTGTCGATGCGTTCGGCGGCCGAGGTGGTGCAGTGATCGAGGAGCAGGGGCGGATCGTGGCCGTTGAGCTCGGTGCCGTCTGGGTCGAAACCCTGCGTAAAAGCACCTGCTCCAGTTGCTCCGTCAAAGCCGGTTGCGGTCAGGGCTTGCTTGACCAGCTCGGGGCGAGCGGCCGTCGTGGTTACGTGCGTGCACTGTCGAATCTGCAGCTGAGTGTGGGTGATACGGTCATCATCGGTGTGCGCGAGGACCTGCTGGTGCGCGGCTCGCTGCTGGTTTATCTACTGCCATTGCTCGGCTTGTTTGCGGCAGCTGTGCTGGCGGAGCAAATGGGTTTGAGCGAGCCCTGGGTGATACTCAGTGCGCTATTCGGTTTTCTGTTTGCCTGCTGCGCGGTGCGCTGGCGCAGCCGTCTTACAGCCGGTGATCCGGCTTTGCAACCTGTGGTGTTGCGTGCATTGCTTGGTAGTGCCGCAGCAGCGTTTTAAGACTTTTGCTGGCCTGATGGGGAGTTGTATGTCTAAGCCTGGTCTGAAATCTTCATTTACTGCGTTATTTGCCGTGTTGCTGATGGGGCAAGCGCTGCTTGCTCAAGCGAGCCTGCCGGATTTCACCGAACTGGTTGAGCAGGCGTCACCTGCGGTCGTCAATATCAGTACCCGGCAGAAAATGCCGGATCGCGCAGTGGCTGGCAGCGGTCAGCTCAACATGCCCGATCTTGAAGGCATGCCGCCGATGTTTCGCGAGTTCTTCGAGCGCAATATTCCACAGGTGCCGCGCGCGCCTGGCGGCGGTCGTCAGCGTGAAGCTCAGTCGCTTGGTTCGGGCTTTATCATTTCCGCTGATGGCTACGTGCTGACCAATAACCATGTGATTGCCGATGCCGATGAGATCATCGTGCGTTTGTCGGACCGCAGTGAGCTGGAAGCCAAGCTTATCGGCACTGATCCGCGCAGCGATGTTGCACTGCTCAAGGTCGAGGGTGCTGGCCTACCAACCGTCAAGCTGGGCAAGTCCGAAGAACTTAGAGTCGGTGAGTGGGTTCTGGCGATTGGTTCGCCATTCGGCTTTGACCACTCGGTGACCGCTGGGATCGTCAGCGCCAAGGGTCGCAGCCTGCCGAACGAGAGCTATGTGCCGTTTATTCAGACTGACGTAGCGATCAATCCGGGTAACTCCGGTGGTCCGCTGTTCAACCTGGCCGGCGAAGTGGTCGGTATCAACTCGCAGATTTTCACCCGTTCTGGCGGCTTTATGGGCCTGTCGTTTGCCATTCCGATGAGTGTGGCGATGGATGTGGCCGATCAGCTTAAGGCCGAAGGCAAGGTCAGTCGCGGCTGGTTGGGTGTGGTGATTCAGGAGGTGAACAAGGATCTGGCTGAGTCCTTTGGTCTGGAAAAGCCGGCCGGCGCGCTGGTTGCGCAAGTGCTGGAAGAGGGGCCGGCTGCCAAGGGCGGTTTGCAGGTAGGTGATGTGATTCTCAGTCTGGATGGCAAGCCGATCATCATGTCTGCCGATCTGCCGCATCTGGTCGGCGCACTCAAACCGGGCACTAGCGCCGAGCTGGATGTGGTACGTGACGGGGCGCGCAAGAAGCTGCAGTTGACCATTGGTGCGCTGCCTGAAGACGGCGAGACCTTGGCCGGTGCGGCTGTGCCTGGAGTTGAGCGCAGTAGCAACCGTCTCGGCGTCAAGGTGGTTGAGCTGACTGCCGAGCAGAAGAAGAGCCTCGACCTGAAAGGCGGTGTGGTGATTTCCGAGGTGCAGGACGGTCCGGCGGCGCTGATTGGCCTGCGTCCGGGTGATGTGATCACTCACTTGAACAATCAGGCGATCAATTCAGCCAAGACCTTTACTGAAGTGGCCCAGGCGCTGCCGAAAAATCGTTCGGTGTCGATGCGTGTGCTGCGACAGGGGCGCGCCAGCTTTATCACCTTCAAGCTGGCCGACTAACGGCGTTGGCAGGGTAAAAGGGCGACTTCGGTCGCCCTTTTACATAGTGCCGCCGTGCGGCCTTGATGACGTGCAAGGTGGCTTTCGGGTACACTTCGCGGCTATTTTCGGCGGGCAGTCGCCTGCGACCTTTTCGAGTGTTGATCCGTGAGTGATTTGAGTCATATCCGCAATTTCTCCATCATCGCCCACATTGACCACGGCAAGTCGACCCTGGCTGACCGGTTTATCCAGATGTGTGGCGGCCTGGCTGATCGTGAAATGGAGGCCCAGGTACTGGACTCCATGGATCTTGAGCGCGAGC
>JBIHZW010000040.1:0-19310 GCA_044240245.1 Pseudomonas sp.
CACATCGCGCCAACTTGACCATGAGCATTCCAAGCATCAGGAAGACCAGCATGGGAGTCAGCACGATCCGGTGTGCGGCATGGCCGTCAAGCCAGACAGCCCATTCAGTGAGAGCCACGAAGGTCAGACATACCGTTTCTGCAGCGCGAAATGCCAGGAGAAGTTCCGGGCAGCACCTACCAGCTATTCGAACCCGCCCAAGAGTACGGAACACCAGCATCATGAAGCTGCGCCTCCCTCATCAGGGGCCGCAGGGACGGCGGAGTACACCTGTCCTATGCATCCAGAAATACGCCAGCCAAAACCTGGCAATTGCCCCATCTGTGGCATGACCTTGGAGGCAGTGATTCCGGAGCTGGAGGAAGAGGAGAATTCAGAACTTAAAGATTTCTCCCGGCGATTCTGGTGGACACTCCCACTCACGATTATCGTGACGGTCTTGGCTATGGCCGGCCACTCATTAACGCTATTTCATGGCGCAACGCAGAACTGGGTAGAGCTTGCCTTGGCGACGCCTGTGACACTCTGGGGCGGCTGGGTATTCTTTGCCCGAGGCATCGACTCAGTCCGTCATCGCAGCCCAAA
Organism: Pseudomonas sp.; assembly: GCA_044240245.1. Lineage (GTDB taxonomy): Bacteria > Pseudomonadota > Gammaproteobacteria > Pseudomonadales > Pseudomonadaceae > Aquipseudomonas. The sequence continues at coordinate 586 of JBIHZW010000040.1, forward strand.
TATGTGGACACTGATTGGCCTGGGTACAGCCGCAGCCTACCTCTACAGCGTTGCTGCGACCCTGGCCCCACAGCTGTTCCCCCAAGCTTTCTTCCAGGACGGGCGCATTGGTGTCTACTTCGAGGCTGCGGCGGTAATCATCTCCCTGACGTTGTTGGGCCAGATGCTCGAACTCAAGGCTCGTTCACAAACCTCAGCCGCAATCAAATCGCTATTGGGCCTGGCACCCAAAACCGCGCGGCGCATTAACCCTGACGGCCAGGAAGAAGATATTCCGTTGACCCATGTGCACCTGGGCGACCATCTGCGAGTACGTCCCGGCGAGAAAGTCCCAGTTGACGGCACCGTTCTCGAAGGCGAAAGCGCCGTCGACGAGGCCATGCTGACCGGCGAACCGCTACCGGTTACCAAGCGCGTTGGCGATACGCTGATCGGCGCAACCATGAATACCCACGGTAGCCTGGTAATGCAGGCGCAGAAGGTGGGGGCCGACACCATGTTGTCCCAAATCGTGCAGATGGTCGCCAGAGCACAGCGCTCCAAGGCCCCCATGCAGCGCATGGCCGATGCAGTCGCGGGCTATTTCGTACTCGGCGTGATCGCCATCGCGATCCTCACGTTCTTCGGCTGGGGCTTTTTCGGACCGGAGTCGGGCTGGGTATTCGGCCTGATCAACGCGGTTGCCGTACTAATCATTGCCTGCCCTTGCGCACTTGGCTTGGCGACCCCCATGTCGGTGATGGTCTCGACAGGCAAAGCTGCCACCAGTGGCGTCTTGTTCCGCGATGCCAGTGCCATAGAGAACCTGTGCAAGATCGATACGCTGATCGTCGACAAGACCGGCACGCTGACCGAGGGACGGCCTGTATTTCATAGCGCAGAGGGTAGCGGTCAGTTCGCGCCTAACGAGGTGCTGCGCTTTGCTGCAAGCCTCGATCAAGGCAGCGAGCATCCGCTGGCTCATGCAATCGTTGACCACGCCCGCGCCCAAGGCGTTGAGTTGGCCAAGCCGGATTCTTTCGAGTCGGGCTCAGGCATTGGTGTGCGTGGCCACGTGGACGGTCGACAACTGCAACTGGGTAATACTGCGCTGATGGAAGAGGCCGGAGTAGATGTCACCCCTCTGCGCAACCGTGCAGAGCAACTTCGACTGGAGGGCATCAGCATTATTTACTTGGCGGTAGATGGCGTACTGGCAGGGCTGCTGGCTGTCTCTGACCCGATCAAACCGAGCGCCAAGCAAGCAGTCATCCGACTTCAAGAGGTCGATGTGAAAGTCATCATGGCCACCGGTGATGGACTCACGACCGCAAGAGCTGTGGCCAAGGAACTGGGTATCGAAGAAGTCCATGGCGAGGTTAAACCCCAGGATAAGGAAAAGCTGGTGGCCGACCTGCAGAGCTACGGTCGCCGAGTGGCCATGGCTGGCGACGGCATCAACGATGCCCCCGCACTGGCCCGTGCCGATGTCGGTATCGCGATGGGAACCGGTACTGACGTGGCCATGAACAGTGCTCAGGTGACCTTGGTCAAAGGTGATCTGATGGGCATCTTACGGGCAAGAACCTTGTCCGTAGCCACGGTGAAAAACATGCGGCAGAACCTAGCCTTTGCCTTCATCTATAACGCCATGGGAATTCCACTCGCAGCAGGGGTTCTTTATCCCCTGACTGGCCACCTGCTGTCGCCCATGATTGCGGCACTGGCCATGAGCGTCAGTTCAGCATCGGTTGTATTCAACGCATTGAGGCTGCGGAAAACCCGCATCGACTGAAATGAACGTGAATCTAAAGCCAGTCGGCAGGTATCAGTAATTCCATCAATTCCGAAAGAACATCTACCAACGCTAAAAAACAAGCTTGACCTTACCATCGTGTCAAGGTCGATGCTCAGGTTACGGCATCTATGCCGCCTAACCAACGAGGTGATTTATGTTCGTTCTACAGGTATCAGGAATGGGTTGTGGCAGTTGCGTCAGCAAGATCACAAAGGCAATTCAGGCGGTAGATGACACCGCAAAAGTGGAGATTGACCGTGCTGCCGGCAAGGTATCGGTAGACAGCCAAGAACCCGCGGAATCTATCCGCAAGGTGATTCAAGACCTGGGTTATGCCGCGCAGGTCAGCGCGTAAGCGCCAACTGAGTGGTGATCGAGACACCCTCAATCCGAGCTTTTGCGAGCGCTGAGGTCATGGCTTCGGGGCCATGACCTCATTTGAACTCTTAATATCAGACCAGCACCGCTACCTGGGCCTCGATCAGAGTTTCCACGGCCGCGTAGAGGTCAATATCCGTTTGCTGAGTTTTGATCGACACCACCAGACTGTACCTCACGGTGTCGTCATATCGCTGCTGCTTAACGAGAGTTTTCCACCACCCCAGTGCGGGATAGATACCAAGCATTCCCCGACCCGCCAGTTCGGCTGCAGTGCCTCGCCAGATGTCCGAGTGGAGAGAACCGCGATGCCGTGTCTGAGTACCGAGCAGCCAGTTCGGATCTGAGCCGCCGCCCTGGTAACCACCTTCTTCCTCATCCCGTGCACGCTTGTTGATGCGCTGGCGGAACTGGTCACGGTCTTCGTTTGGGCGACTGACATCAAAGCGCAAGCCGTGCGACTCGTAGCGATAGCGCCCCTTGATACCGCGTTCGGCTATGCCAGGGTTTGGCTCTACGAAGTAGGAAAGGGTCACTCGCATTTCCACCTCGATGTTGCCTAGGTTGAGCAGTTCCTCCTGTGGCCAGGGAAGCAAGTGAAGATGCATGTCCCGCGCGGTGGGCGGCTTGGTGCCCTGCCTCATGAACGGCCTCAGATGATCCTCGACAATCATGGTCAAGGAGTCGCCGGCGCTCCACAGGGCACGACTCAGGTCTGGTACGCCAAAGCCGCAGTGCTTAACCAGATTTTCGTAGCCGGCCTTAGTGCCAGCAGCAAGGAAATCCTGTCGCATACGATCAGGCCACTCAGCCGAGTGCACGATTAGGGCTCGCACAGTTTCGGGCCAGAACTGTGGGTAGTTGGTGGAGACTTGTGCCGCCATACGAGCTGCCAGCGCGGATGCTGCGCTGGTGGCGCTGGTCGTCGTCAACAGCCGTCGCTCTGGTTCGTGGGCAGTGGTTACGAGGGATAGGCATGGCTCGGTGTAGGCTGTATGCCCATCTGTGGCCAGGTTGCCTCCCTCGAACACTACATCGGGTTTCAAGGGCCAGGCCGAGTTGGTCCAGGTCCCAGAAGTCGTGCTATATGGGCTGAGGCTGCCTGCGGCAGCGATCGGGCGCAATCCAGGATTGGGAGGGTCGATAGTGACTTTCTGGGTGTAAGCACCTACGCACAGCGCATTCCAGGCCTGTGCCGGGTCATGAATTCCGTCTGTGGTGGTGTTGTGCGGGTAGAGGGTGGCCTGGTTCTTGTCCGCATTACCGGCAGACACGACGATCAAACGAGGGTTGGCTCTCTCCCCCAATACGTCGGATGCGAGCTCATCAACTGCGGCTGACCATGCGGAAGGGCGGCCACGATCCCGGTAATCGAGACTGGTGATCGCCATGCTGTAGACCCGGCGCACTTCTGGCTTGGCAGTATCCGGTTGGGTTACAGCGTCGATCATCAGCGCGCCGTAGGGCTCCTTCTGATTTCCTTGGGCAGCGGGAAGCAGTTTCACCGACTCAAGGCGGTGCTCGATCGAAATGGGGCTTTGTCCACTAAGAGGGTCAAACAGATCACCATAAAGTGCGATTCCAGCTAGCTCTGTGCCATGACCCGTAGTGTCCGCGAGCCCCCAGTTGGCATCGACGGTATAGAGGTCATTCGCGTCAATGTGCTGAGCCAAGAGTGGGTGGCCCCGATTGACTCCGGTATCTAGGAGGCAGACGCGGATACTGTCGTCCCCTGCGGGGGTGGTTCGCTCAAGCAGGTTCTCGACCCATTCTCTTTGTTCTAGCGGCGCAAGAGCATCAAAAAACTCGGCGGTGTCCTTGGCTCTACGAATCTCGGCGACTTCGTTGAGCAGCAAGAGTGACCGAGTTATGGCTGCTCGTGAGGCGTAGACATTGAGGACTGTCCGCTCAGGAAACTTCAGCACTTTTTCGGATGTATGAAAGCCACATGCTTCGGCAACCGACTTAAAGCGGTTCAGCACTGCTTCACGGCCGTCCCTGATAGGCAGCCAGAATTCCCACCAAATAGTTTCGTTTTCATCTGGCGGCAACACTGCAGGATCATCGGTCCACAAGGCGTTGAAAGCTGCGACTCGGATTTCTTGGATTGGATTCAGGAGTGGAGCGTTGCGCGGACTCCCCTTGGAGGTCTCTACCTCCAGGTATTGCCTGACGAGGTTCTCAAAGGCTTTGAGCTGGCCATCTGGAACAAACACAGTGGCGAAGTCAGTATTCGTGGCGGGGTCATGACGCAGGTTCATAAGCTCGATGCGCTGAGCGCCTCGGGCAAGTCCTTCGAATGCAAGCGCGTAACCAGGCTCACTGCGAAATTCGATTTGCAGGCCGTACCCACCATCGGGCCTGTCCCCTTGTCGCATTTGCCTTTCAGATGCTTCGCGCTGCAGCTGCACTGCAGAGGCCATCTGACCGCTGACATGCTGGAGTTGAGCGAGTAGCTTCCCGCCATGAGCCCCTCGATTTGGCGTGGGGTAGCGAGGGTCTCGTGTTGCTGATGCTGTGGATCGGAACCGTTCGGGTAGTCCCTGTCCCTGGAGATGAAAGTGAGGCCGTTGTCCGTTGATCGATTCCGTCATCTAAATGCTCTACTACGTTAGGAGTGCCGCCTCCCGTGGAAAGTCTTCCGTTCTTCAAGGTGTCTTTCCACGTCCTTGACCGCCATCTCGGTACGATCATGAATGATCGTGTCCTTGATCGCGTCGTCTGCCGCCCTCGCCAGTTCTGCATGGCTGAGCCCCTCTGCGACCTTGCAGAGTTTGTCCCAGCTGCGAATCGACTTGGAAAAGTTCGCCAGTCGATTCTTGAGCACAGCCTTGGTCTGTTCCTGACTGGGCAGTCCGTATTCGACAACATCATCGAAGCGCCGGAACAAGGCGTAGTCAAGAATTTCAGGGTGGTTGGTAGCAGCGATGATCAGGCTATTGGACTGGTCCTGCTCAATCATTTGCAGAAAGCTGTTCAGGACGCGGCGGATTTCGCCCACGTCGTTGGCAAGGCCACGCTGGGAGCCGATGGCATCGAATTCGTCGAAGAAATATATGCCGCGTGTATCGCGAATGGCATCAAAAATCTGACGCAGCTTGGATGCGGTCTCACCCATGTACTTGGTGATGAGGCTATCAAGCCGGACGATGTACAGCGGAATCCCAAGCTCGCCGGCAAGCGCCGAGGCGGTCATGGTCTTGCCGGTACCGGGTGGCCCTACCAAAAGCAGCTTGCGGCGAGGTGAGAGGCCATGTGCGCGGATCTTCTCGAAGTTGCGCTGCTCATTGATGATTCTTCCAAGACGGCCATGAGTGGCCTCGTCCAGGATCATTTCCGAAAAGCGAGTCTTCGGAAGAGCTACTGACAGCAGGTTGCTCAGCTCGCCGCGCGGCTGGCCTATGGGCACCGGCTGCCCGGAAGGCAGACGATTTTTCTTGGCCGAATCAATTAGAGCCCGCAAATCTTCTGCAAGCTTCCCGTGCCCCTGCTTAGCCTCATGGGCCGCCATCTGCATAGCAACGGCAAAGAAATGCGTGTCATCTCCCTTGATATGCGAGCGCAGAAGCGCTTTCAGTTGTTCGCCGCTAGCCATGGTTATCTACCTTCCCGTAAGGGTTAGTTTAATCGTTAAGACCCGCTTCTGACCTTGAATACGTCAACTTTTATTCACACAAGCAATCAGTGTCTGGCCTGAGTTCAACGCAACTCATTTAACACCGCGGCCCTGCCAAGGGCGGTGGCCATCCAGCTGGGAAGGCTCGCACGGACCGAACCTAGGCTTTCCCACTCCACCTCCGCTAAGTGCCGCCGAAGTTTCTGGGCCGAATTTTCAGCCTGATCTTTGCCCACCCAGGCCATCGCCCTGAGCGCATCCCCGGCCGGCGTCGCACCCAAGGAGAACAGCCAGTAGGGCGCGTGCTGGAAGTAAATTGTCCGGGAGCCGACTACTAACCGCTTACTGCGCCCTGTGGTGAGGTACACCTCTTTAGTAGAAGCAGCTCGCGTCAACCCCATTGATCTCGCGGCCTGTGCGCCATCGAGCGAGATGCACTGCTTACCCTGAGCGGCGATTGATTTCGCCAATGACTCTGCCGACGGTGCCCTGGCCTGGTCTTTTTCACGCACCGGCGCAACGTAAATACCGCGCGCTATTCGCATCAGTTGCCCGGCTTTAGCCAAGCGACAAAACGCCTGATCAACCGCCGCACGACTACCAAGATGAAGAAACTCCTTGGGCGCAAGAACTCCACCCTCGCTTAGGGATTGGCTGCGTTCCAAGATCGCTTGCGGGATCGATCGCATATGAAAGCTCGGCTCATATCAATGTCAGATATTTGATTATACTTCTGACATTTGAGCAACAGCCGTTCGTCTTTTGTCGCCAGAGTTGGGCTAACCGGCTCTTTCTTACTGAGCTACAGGTATTCGAGGCTGCGCTGAACGTCACAACGGTGCGAAGGCTAAAGCGGCACAGGTGCTCGCGCATGTAGTACAGGTGCGAGCCAAGCAGCTGTCACCCAAAAGTTCTTAGCGTGCGGGCTCAGCCCAGAGTCTGATGCGGGTTGCGGCAGTGCCGACGGCAGTTCGAACTGGCGCGTCGTGAAATAAATCGCCCACATGCCTTGACCTTCCCACACGGGGAAGCTTGAAACTTCTCTTCAACAGAAACATTCAAGGGATATTTCAATGGCTTCCGTTGCCCAACAAGACGTCAATCCATCCATGGCCTCAGTCACTCGCCTGAGCCTGCCCGTCGAAGGTATGACGTGTGCATCGTGTGTCGGCCGTGTCGAGCGTGCGCTGAAAGAGGTTCCCGGCATGCAGACGGCTACGGTCAATCTGGCCACCGAGCGCGCCGACATAACCTTCACCAGCTTGGCCAGTCCGCAGGCGGCTGTGCGCGCCATCGAGAGTGCTGGCTACACCGTTCGCGAAGAGACCACCGAGCTCGCGATCGAGGACATGACCTGCGCTTCATGTGTGGGCAGGGTTGAGAAGACGCTCGCAAAAATCCCGGGCGTACTCGAAGCCACGGTCAACCTGACGACCGAGCGCGCGCGGGTGCGCCACCTTGCTGGGGTTGTCACCACGACCGACCTTGAAGCTGCAGTCGAACAGGCGGGTTACAAGTCCCGCCGCTTGTCCGTCGAAACGGCGACTGCTGGAGATCAGGACGCCGAGCGTCGTGAGAGCGAGGCACGGGCGCTGCGGCGCGATCTGTTTGTTGCATCCATCCTCACCTTGCCAGTCTTCATCCTTGAGATGGGCTCTCACCTCATTCCAGCCGTGCACCATTGGGTGATGGGGGGCCTGGGTCAGCAGACGAGCTGGTATATCCAGTTCGCGCTTGCCACCCTCGTTCTATTCGGTCCGGGCCTGCGCTTCTTCCGCAAGGGCGTACCGGCGTTGCTGCGTGTCGCCCCCGACATGAACTCGCTGGTCTCGCTCGGTACTGCGGCTGCATACGGCTATTCGGTGGTCGCGACCTTCATACCCAAAGTGCTTCCGCAAGGTACCGCCAACGTCTATTTTGAAGCCGCCGTGGTCATCGTGACCTTGATCCTGCTCGGACGAACGCTGGAAGCGCGCGCCAAGGGGCGAACGTCGCAGGCGATCAAGCGGCTAGTCGGACTTCAGGCCAAGACCGCGCGCGTCGAGCGCAACGGCGAGACGATCGAAATTGCCCTTGATCAAGTGGCGACAGGTGACGTCGTGCTCGTTCGTCCGGGCGAGAAGATTCCGGTCGACGGCGAGGTCGTCGAGGGCACCTCTTATGTCGACGAGAGCATGATCACCGGCGAGCCGGTGCCCGTGTCGAAGGGAGCGGGGGCAGAGGTCGTAGGCGGCACGATCAACAAGACGGGCGCTTTCAGTTTCCGCGTAACCAAGGTCGGCGCGAACACGATGCTCGCGCAGATCATCCGCCTCGTCGAAGAAGCGCAGGGTTCCAAGCTGCCGATACAGGCGCTGGTCGACAAGGTGACCATGTGGTTCGTCCCGGCCGTGATGGCGGCGGCCGCGCTGACTTTCCTGGTCTGGCTGATCTTCGGCCCAGACCCGGCGCTGACCTTCGCGCTCGTGAATGCGGTCGCGGTTCTCATCATCGCCTGCCCGTGTGCCATGGGGCTGGCCACGCCGACCTCGATCATGGTCGGTACTGGCCGCGCGGCCGAATTCGGCATTCTCTTCCGCAAGGGTGAAGCCTTGCAGGCGCTGCGCGATGTGAGCGTGGTCGCACTCGACAAGACCGGCACACTGACCAAAGGACGTCCCGAGCTGACCGACCTCATTCCCGCCGAGGGCTTCGAATACAACGAGGTTCTGGCTCTCGTTGCGGCGGTCGAGACTCGCTCAGAGCATCCGATCGCCGAAGCGATCGTCGCAGCCGCAAAGCAGCGGGACATCACCCTTTCACCCATTGAAGGCTTCGACGCAACACCAGGCTTCGGCGTGTCTGCCAAGGTCGCCGGTCGGACCGTCGCTGTCGGCGCGAACCGGTTCATGACGCAGCTCGGCCTTGACGTGTCGAGCTTCCTGCCGACCGCCCAGCGTCTTGGCGAGCAAGGCAAGAGCCCGCTCTATGCCGCGATCGACGGCCGCCTGGCGGCGATTATCGCGGTCGCCGATCCGATCAAGGAAACGACGCCCGCTGCGATCAAGGCGCTGCACGCGCTCGGGCTCAAAGTCGCGATGATCACGGGTGACAACGCTGCTACAGCCGCAGCGATCGCCAAGCAGCTCGACATCGATGAAGTCGCTGCCGAGGTCTTGCCCGACGGCAAGGTCGCAGCACTGAAGAAGTTCCGGATCAATGGGGCTCGGGTCGCCTTCGTGGGCGACGGTATCAACGACGCGCCGGCACTCGCAGAAGCGGACGTCGGGCTGGCCATCGGGACGGGAACCGATGTGGCGATCGAGGCAGCTGACGTAGTACTGATGTCGGGTGACCTGCGTGGCGTGCCGAACGCCATCGCGATCAGCCAGGCAACGATCCGCAACATCAAGCAAAACCTGTTCTGGGCCTTCGCCTACAACGCCGTGCTGATTCCGGTCGCGGCGGGCGCGCTCTACCCGGTAAACGGCACGCTGCTTTCGCCGATCTTCGCTGCTGCTGCGATGGCCTTCTCCAGTGTCTTCGTGCTCGGTAACGCGCTCCGACTCAAACGCTTCCGGGCACCTATGACGGTCGAAACCAGCACCGCGAACTCAGTAAACCTAGCGATATCGACCAAGTCACGCCTGGTGTCCGAGCACTGATCTTGGGCCGAAGCACCTCTGCACTGAACACCAATACGGGTTAAGGAAGGAACTGCATGCCGAAACTTATTCACACGGAGATCCGGGTGACGGATATCAATATTTCACTGCGGTTCTACCAGCAAGCCTTTGGACTCAAGGAAACCCATCGCATTGAGTTTGACGATTTCTCCCTCGTTTATCTGCGCAATTTCGAGAGCGAGGCTGAAATCGAACTCACTTGGAACAGCGGACAGGCCGAATACAGCCACGGCAGTGGTTACGGTCAGGTCGCGTTCGTCGTCGACGATCTGGGCCTGCATTTCAAACAGCTTTGCAACCTCGGTTTAAAGCCTGCACCCATCAAGGAATTTAAAAAAGGAGGCGAGCTGCTGGCCCGCTCCTTTTTTATTCAGGACCCCGACGGCTACAAAATCAAAGTTCTCCAGCGAGGCGGGCACTACCAGTAAAACCAAGTACCAGCAGTCCTGTGCCAGTAACGAAATGGAGATGAAAATAAGAGATAGTTGCAGGAGCTGAGCGCACCACGGTTACCTGAGCATCAAACGCGTGATTTAAGGCTTTTACCTCTTCCGCCAACGAGTGAAAGAGGTAACTCTCGGCCAGTGGCACCACGCCCTGCACATCCAAGGCATTATTTACCCACGCTGAAGCAGTCCCTCACAGACCCATTGCTTCAGCCAGGTAACAGCTCGCTGGGGAGCCTGCTCGCCGTGTTGACCCAATAAGTCCTCGCACAGCGAAGCGAATGAGCCGCCATCGGCAAGCAACCGCAAAGCCGAAGCTTCACCCGGCTCCAGAGTACGGTACTGGCACACCAACTCATGCCGCCAAACCAAGCAATCCAGGGGGGCGGATAGCGCAACGGCAGCAGGAATATCGGCCTCGGCCTTGGCAGCCACCCACATGCCCAAAGTGTTGTGCTGCAACTGCAACCAACGAACCGAGGGGATAAGGCACACCCGCAGATAGACCCAGTCATCGGCGGAAAAACTACCCATCACATCCAGCGACAGCGGTACTGCATCGGGTGCGTCGAAGGCCAGGGTAAAGGCCCACTCAAGTGTGGCGAGTTCCAGCATCGGAGAACGCTGTGGCTCGGCAATATAGCCACTGACGAACTCTGGCAGCTTTTCACCCAGCCAGCGCAAACTGAAATGTCTCGGCGGCCACGCACTGATGTAAGCCAATGCCAGCTGTTCGAATGATTCGTCACCCAACCAACGATGCAGCGCTGGAAAGTCTTCCCTCATGACTGAGAGAAGCCTGGCGCGATAGGCATTGTTGTAAATCATCAGGCCATCTGCAGCAGGCAGCGTATTGCTACCTTGAATCTGCACCAACAGCTCAGAAGGGATAACGCTATCGCCTGTGGCCAGGTAACGCTCCAGCGCTTCCTGCTGAGCACTCAGGCGCATGGTGCGGCAGCCCCTAGAACATTGGCGGAGATAGAGCGCGCCTTGAACAGCTCCGCTAATAGCTCGTCAAAGGGCGGGAAATGATCATCTCGCTCAATCAGGGTGGCAGTAGCACCCAAATAGCTCAGCGTTTTGCTATACAGAGTCCAAACCGGATCGGCAATCGGCTGATCATGGGTGTCGATGAGGTAGTGGCCGTAGTCGCTGTGGCCAGCTAGGTGGATCTGGCGAATTCGACCATGAGGCAACTCCATGATGAATTGCCAAGGGTCGAATCCCTGGTTACGTGAACTGACGTATACATTGTTCACATCAAGCAATATCTCGCAGCCCGTCAGGCTACTCAGCTCGGCCAGAAACTGGGACTCACTCATACACGAGGTTTTCCACTGCACGTAGGCCGACACGTTCTCAAGCACCAGGGGGCGCTGCAATACATCCTGAACCAGCCGAACCCTTGACGCGACATGCAGCAGGCTTTCCTGGGTGAATGGCAGCGGCAGCAGATCATGCAGGTGATGGGCACTACCCCGACTCCAACACAGATGATCAGCGACCCAACAGGGCTGAACTCGGTCGGCCAAGGTTTTCAATTGCCGCAAGTAGTCGGCGTCGATCTCATGAGGACCGCCAATCGACAAGGAAACCCCGTGCATAACCAGCGGATACTGCTCTTTGATCGCGTCGAGAAAATAGAGGGCTTTCCCCCCGCCGACCATGTAATTCTCGGAGATGATCTCGAACCAGTCGACTTCAGGACGTTGCTCCAAAATCTGCTGGTAATACTCGCTACGTAAGCCCAGGCCAAAACCCAGCGTGTTGCTTTTGCTCATTAGAACTCCGAGTCAAGGGAGTGACTTGCACTCCCTCGGATGGACTTACTCGCTGGTTTTACCACCGGCCTCATCGCACTTTTCTTGGGTCATCAAATTGAAACCCTGGCCTTTGCATTCCCCCTGGCCTTTGCAGGCATTCTTTGCAGTCATGCAATCGTTTTGGCCTTTGCAGCCATTCACACCAAAGCATTTGACTTCGGCTGTTTTCGCGTCCTGAGCCGCTTGAACCGGCAGGGTGGCAAATAGGCTGGCGGCAACGAGTGCCAATGCAGCGCCGGTAGCAACGGTATTTTTCGTCGACATAGTGGCTATCTCTCTTGAGCGTTGTGTGGGGGTCAGGACTATTTAGCGCCACTGACCGGAAGAAGCTTAGGCATCGCTGCCAGGCATGCCATAAAACGAATCCGCGCAGGCTTCATAAACGGGCATGAGTAGACACTACAGAGGCCCGTGGAGACTCGACAAGAGAGAAGTAGCAACCTGACAGAACTGTAATGTTCAGCTCAGGTTTATGACAGGGCGCTCTGGTTAAGGTTACTTCGAGCCTGAAGCTCAATGCCTGATGCCGACCCACTCAGGGTCACCGGGCCAACTGAACTGAATCGAGGAACGCCCATATGAAATCAATTAAAACCCTGTTCGTGGTTATCGCGCTTACCGCCTCCTCTTTGGCGATGGCCGAAGGCGGTGCTGACCGGACTTTTGCTCGCATGGAACAGGCCAGCAAAGTATCGATGGAAGCCTATCAACTGGCCCAGCAAGAGAAAAAAGAGTCGCCGGTTGCAGGTAATAAAACCCAAACAGCCGACCACGCTAACTGCTAGTACACGGCCAACCTGACAGAAATGTAATCACTTAGCCGGTTGAGATATGGCAATTTCTCAAGCTCGCTGTCGAACCGATTTGAAAAATCACGGCAGTGGGCAAGGCTGATAGGGAAACCCTCCCAGGATGAAGCTGACAATCAACCTGAAGTTACGGTTGTTTACCCTGGTTCCTCTAACTGATTGGACATAACGGCATGCACTGCAAAACCTCAAGACGAACCTTCGTAAAAGGCCTGGCCGCCACCGGCATTCTCGGAGGCCTTGGCTTGTGGCGCACTCCCGTTTGGGCGGTGACCAGCCCAGGTCAGCCCAACGTATTGACTGGTACCGACTTCGACTTATTCATTGGTGAAACGCCAGTGAACATTACCGGAGCAGCCCGGACCGCGATGGCTATTAATGGGTCCATTCCAGGGCCAATTTTGCGCTGGCGGGAAGGCGATACCGTCACACTGCGTGTGAAAAACCGCTTGGCCGAAGACACCTCGATTCACTGGCACGGCATCATTTTGCCCGCGAACATGGATGGTGTGCCTGGCTTGAGCTTCCACGGCATCGCGCCCGATGGCATGTACGAGTACAAGTTCAAGGTCAATCAAAATGGTACTTACTGGTACCACAGCCACTCTGGGTTGCAGGAGCAGATTGGCGTTTACGGTGCCCTGGTCATCGATGCCAAGGAGCCTGAGCCGTTTAGCTATGACCGTGACTACGTGGTGATGCTGACTGACTGGACTGATGAAGACCCAACACGGTTATTGGCCAAGCTTAAAAAGCAGTCGGACTACTACAACCAGCACAAGCGCACCGTTGGCGACTTTATCAATGACGTGAGCGAGCAAGGTTGGTCGGCAGCGGTTGCTGATCGCAAGATGTGGGCCGAGATGAAGATGAGCCCCACTGATCTAGCCGACGTAAGTGCCTACACCTACACCTACCTGATGAATGGCCAGGCACCTAATGGGAACTGGACAGGTATTTTCAAACCGGGCGAAAAGCTCCGTTTGCGCTTCATTAACGGCTCGGCCATGACCTACTTCGACGTGCGCATTCCAGGCCTGAAGATGACGGTTGTTGCGGCCGATGGCCTGCACGTCAAGCCAGTCAGCGTTGATGAGCTGCGCATCGCCGTGGCCGAGACTTACGACGTGATTGTCGAACTCGCTGACCAAGAGGCTTACACCATTTTTGCCCAGTCCATGGATCGCACCGGCTATGCCCGCGGCACTCTGGCTACACGTGAAGGGTTGAGCGCTCCAGTACCCGAAACCGATCCTCGCCCCCTGATCGCCATGGGCGACATGGGTATGGATCACGGCAGCATGGCGGGCATGGACCACGGCAGCATGCAAGGCGGCATGAGCGGCATGGATCACAGCAAGATGGCCGGGATGGACGCTGGCGGAATGCAAGGTGATATGGCAGGTATGGACCACAGCAAGATGGCTGGCATGAGCCCTGGCACCATGCAGGGTGACATGGCCGGTATGGATCACAGCAAAATGACCGGCATGGACCATTCAGGTATGGCGGGTATGGGCGCAGCAATGCAATCGCATCCGGCCTCTGAAACCAATAACCCGCTGGTCGACATGCAAACCATGACTCCGACCCACAAGCTTAACGATCCAGGTATCGGCCTACGCGACAATGGTCGTCGCGTGCTGACCTATTCCGACTTGAAAAGCATCTTCCCCGACCCGGATGGCCGCGAACCCAGCCGAACCATTGAGCTGCACCTCACCGGGCACATGGAGAAATTTTCCTGGTCCTTCGACGGCATCAAGTTCTCGGATGCCGAGCCTTTGCGCCTTAAGTACGGCGAGCGTGTCCGCATCACGCTGGTCAACGACACCATGATGACTCACCCCATCCACCTTCACGGCATGTGGAGTGATCTGGAGGATGCGAACGGCAACTTCATGGTTCGTAAACACACCATCGACATGCCGCCAGGTTCCAAACGCAGTTATCGAGTGACTGCCGATGCATTGGGTCGCTGGGCCTACCACTGCCACCTACTACTCCACATGGAAATGGGCATGTTCCGTGAAGTTCGTGTGGATGAGTAAAGGAGATATCTGATGAGTACTTTTATGAAGCGGAAGGCCCTGGTTGGCAGCGCTACCTTATTGAGCCTTTTGGCTGCCCTACAAGCCCCGGTGTTGTTGGCCGGCGAAGGTCACAGTGAGCACGAACAACATGCTACTGAGACACAGGCTCCCAAATCGGTACCTGACAAGAAGGCCGCACAAGCGAAGGAAAGGGCTGCTAGTCAGCAGATGGATCACGGGGACATGAACCATGGCGGCATGGATCACGAAAGCATGATGGATAAACATGGCGGCACCGAAGCCGAAGCAGGTTCGAACCATGACCACTAGGTTTTTACGTCCGCCCCTAACAGCACTGGCAGTGTCGCTGAGCATGCTTGGCAGCGGGCTCACCCTCGCTGCGGAAGAAATGGATCATTCGGCAATGGGCCACGGTTCCATGCCGATGGACCATAGCAAGATGAACCACGGTTCTGCCAAAGAGCCGATGAAGGGCATGGATCATAGCCAGATGGGCCAGAGCCAACAAAAGGCTCCGACTATGGACCACAGCAAGATGGGTCACGGCGCTATGCAGGGGCAGATGGGGGGTATGGATCATTCAAAGATGAACCATGGTTCCGCTGACGCCACGAGAACTACCAGCCGCACGCCTATCCCGGTACTGACAGATGCGGATCGTGAAGCAGCGTTCCCGCCTTTGCCAGGCCACAAGGTTCACGACAGCGCCATCAACAGCTTTTTCCTACTCGATCAGCTCGAATACCAGGATGCCGATGAAGGCAGCACCTTGGCTTGGGATGCGTCCGGCTGGATTGGCGGAGACATCAATCGTCTCTGGCTTCGCTCCGAAGGTGAACGCACCAATGGCGTAACTGAGGATGCTGAATTGCAGGCCTTGTACGGGCGCTCGATTGGTCCTTGGTGGGATGTGGTCGCGGGTGTTCGCCAAGACTTCAAGCCAGAGTCGCCACAGACTTGGGCCGCATTCGGCATCCAGGGTATGGCGCTGTATGCCTTCGAGGCGGAGGCCACTGCCTTTGTCGGCGAGAACGGCCAGACGGCTGCGCGCTTAGAGGGCGAGTACGACATTCTGCTGACCAATCGCCTGATCCTTCAGCCGACCGCTGAAGTGAATTTCTACGGCAAGAACGATCCGGAGCGAGGCATCGGCTCCGGTCTGGCCAACGCCGAGGTCGGTCTTCGACTGCGTTACGAGATCATTCGCCAGTTCGCACCCTACATCGGCGTTTCCTGGAGTCGCTCCTTCGGCAACACGGCCGACTTGGCGCGAGATGAGGGGGAGGATGTTGAGGAGGCACGCTTCGTTGCCGGTATTCGGATGTGGTTTTGAGAGCCTGACATGAAAAGAACAATTAAAACCTTAGTGGCGGCGAGCGTAGTCGGAAGTATCGCGGTAGGTGCCGTGGCCTATTTTGGCCTGGTCAACGTGGGTGCCGATGATCCTCACTTCCCAGCAGTGCATGCATTCCTGACGATGGCCCGTGACCGCTCTATCGAAGTGCGCTCCAAGGACATTGAGGTGCCTAACCTCAATGACGAGGCACTGATTAAAGCTGGCGCAGGCAACTACAACTCGATGTGCATCGGCTGCCATTTGGCACCAGGTGTTGCGGAAACAGAGCTTAGCCAATCCTTGTATCCCGCTCCGCCGAACTTGGCCCAAGTGGGTATCGATGGCAATCCAGCCGCCGCATTTTGGGTAATCAAACACGGCATCAAGGCCACCGGCATGCCGGCCTGGGGCAAG
The DNA here is from genome assembly GCA_044240245.1 of Pseudomonas sp. Classification (GTDB taxonomy): domain Bacteria; phylum Pseudomonadota; class Gammaproteobacteria; order Pseudomonadales; family Pseudomonadaceae; genus Aquipseudomonas. The sequence goes on from JBIHZW010000040.1 coordinate 16,907, forward strand.
AGCATGGGCGATCAGTACATCTGGGGGATGGTCGCGTTCCTCGATCAATTGCCGAAAATGGATGCCAATCAGTATCAAACGCTGGTTGCATCGAGCGGCGGTCACGAACATGGCGGTGGTGAGACCCAGATGCATAACCACGAAGGTCAGCATGGAAGCGCCAAGACGGATCATCACGCCGAGCCTGAAGCTGCGACAGATCATCATGCTTCGGATAGTTCAGTGACGAACGCAGGTGCTGATCATCACGGCGCTTCGGCTAGCGGTGCGGACCATCACGCAGCAGATATGACGCCATCAGGCAGCGGCGCAGACCACCATGCAGCTGATGACCCGAAGACACAGGGTGGCGTTGATCATCACGACCCAGCGCAAGCTCAACAGGAGCAGCCCCCGGCTCCCGCTCCCAAAACTCACACCCATGCCGATGGCAAAGAGCACCTACATGACAGCTAAACGTAATGGCGCGCGAGTGGCGATGCTGGCCGCCTTGTTTATGACCTCAGCAGTCCATTCAGCTGATGCCCTGACAATCGACGTACACCGTGATGCAAATTGCGGATGCTGCAAGAAGTGGATCTCGCACCTGGAAGCAAACGGCTTCAAAGTCATCGACCATGTCGAGCGCGATATGTCCTCGGTGAAGCAACGACTCGGCGTCGCCCCAAGACTGGCGTCCTGCCACACCGCTGTGATCGACGGAAAATTTGTCGAGGGTCATGTACCAGCAGCGCAGGTCATCGAACTTTCCAAGCGCTATGACCTGGCTGGCATCGCCGTTCCTGGCATGCCGGCAGGCTCGCCGGGCATGGAGGTTGACGGTACCCAGCACGCTTATCAGGTGATCGGATTGACCAAGGCCGGTACTGACCAAGTGATTGCCGACTACCCCGCGAAGTAACCCCCGCTAAAACCGAGCACTTACTCTTTAAAAGGATGAGTGCTCGGAATCATAACTGCGCAGTCCTGCGCCCTCTTTCAAACCCCAAATAAAGTACGATTGGCCTAGGAAATCGAGGTTCAGGTCAATGAAACACAGGATAAACAGATCTCCCTGAGCGATCCCGATGCCCGCTCGATGAAGACCTGTTTCAGCCAGGACGACACCGTCGAAATACTGAGCCCTGAATTTCCTCTTCTGCTAGGCATGGCACTAGGCTATTGTTCAGTCAGACCTACATCTGTGTGTTGCAAAGGGACTGACCAATGGAAGGATTTCGACTTGGCTAGATGCACGGCACCAACAAGAGGCCATCGCTCAGCAAGCGCAGCAGCGGACTGCTCCGCATGTAGTAGCCGCTATAGCGGTTACAGGTCAAATGCATATTCGCCTTCATTCTACTCCTCGTCGGGTAGCAGCGGAGCTAGTTCTGGCAACAATGGCGGCGATGGCAGCAGATCCAGCAGCAGTTCAAGGCCGCGCTGGTCGAGAGCGGGTTCGTCCGTGTCGTACACGTCTACCCAGGTGCAGTCACTCACGCCAATCCGCGAAACCGTGGAGGCGCGAGCTGCGGCGCAGCCTGATCTTCGTGACGTCTTCCTGTGCCACGCTTGGGACGACCGGCAGGGTCCGGCCAAAGAGCTGCATGAGTTGCTCGTGGCGGCTGGTGTCAAAGTTTGGTTCAGCGAAAAGGACCTTGGCCTAGGCGTTCCGATGATGCGCGCTATTGACAAGGGCTTAGCAAATTCTCGAATTGGGCTTGTGCTGGTGACCCCTGCGCTGCTGGCCCGCCTCCCCAAAGAGAGCGTCGCCGACAAAGAGCTTTCGGCACTCCTGGCGGGTAATCAGCTCGTTCCCATCGTGCATAACACGACGTATGAAGCTCTCCGCAATGTCAGCCCCTTACTCGCCTCCCGAAGTGGTCTGGACACTGAAGAAGACTCAATGGCGGTAGTCGCGGCAAAAATCGCCGAGCTGGTCGCGCTCTAGCGCCATTGCTCGCAGATGTTCGCAATTCCGATGCGCTGTTCGGAAAAATGCGCTCCAACCCCTCGGTCAACCAGCCCCACCTCCGGCAGACCGGTTATCTCCAACGGTAGTGTCCGCTTTTTGCCCCTATTTGCCCTCTGCGCAGGGCAGCTTAGGGTCGGTATGAGCCCCTTAGCTTCGACTTCTGGTCTGCCAGATTCTCTGCAATCGGCGGTCAAGCCCAATACAAAGACTGCTCAGGTCGTGGGGAAGTGCGTGGTCAAACGCGCTGCAATTGCGCCAAAAAGGCACCCGAGGGTGCCGAAGGCTGTCTCCAAACCAAAGGAGCACTAACGGAGACAACAGCCGCGCAAGGCGAGTGCCCGCAGGCACTCGCCGACAACGCTTTAAAGCACTTCGAGCGGATATTCGACGATGAGACGAACCTCATCCAGATCCGATTCGAAATCGGTTGCACGGGTAGTCGCTTGGCAA
>JBIHZW010000225.1:0-6035 GCA_044240245.1 Pseudomonas sp.
TCCACCTCGGCCAACGCGTCAAGGGTCAGGGAATGGCGGTCTTGTTCTTGATCAATCCGGGCGGAAAGAGCTTGCTCCATGAACCAGTCCTCGCAGTATGGACCTTGATGCGTCGGGATTTGGTGGGACGAGCAATGGCGGGTTGCTCGTATGAAGCAAGGAACCACAGACTTTGGGTTAGAAAGCCTCGCTCTGATTTCATTATGGAGGGCGTCTCCACTTCCGCCAAGCTTGCGGCACGTTCCCTCAACCCGAATAACCCAGAAAGCATGCGGGTGTAAAAGTTCATGCGCGAGCTGGTGCAGGACGGCACCTTGGAGCCGAAAAACAAATCCGAGCAGTCAGTAGATAACGCCAGGCTTCGCCAGTATCAATCAGGCGGTTGTAGCTCTGACATTTGAGGCAGAAGGCGGGATGGATCGCAGGCCAGCTCGCCTGCGATGCGATAAAGCTTCTCGACGGTGATGTTTACTTCGCCACGCTCGATCCGGCCCATATAGCTACGGTCGATACTGCAGGCCAACGCCAGTACATCCTGAGACATGTGGCAAATCTTCCTTTGTGTTCGGATGCGTTCCCCTAACACTTTCGCCAATTTATCCATGACCGTCTCAATTCCTCTGAGGCGGCACTATCGTGCGTTTGCGGACGCACGAGCCACGGATTATAATCCGCATTTTTACGCGTTAACTCTTCTGGTGCCTCAATGAAATCGGCCTCGTTTATCTTCGACAGGCGTCTGTATGAGCTGCTTCAGGAAGAAGGGAGCATAAGATTCACGACCCGTGAACTGCGTGATGCCTATGCCAAGCGTCTAGAGGGCAAGACTTTTCGTATCGCCGATGTGCGCCGCTATGTGTATGAGCAGATTCGACGATTACTGCGCACGGGCTGGCTTGTGCTTGATGAAGAGCGTCGTTCGCGAGGGCAGGTCTACCACCTGAAACCGATTCCGGCACACCTGCAATTGGAGTTGGTTGACAACGGGTTTGAGAACAGCCTAAAGACTGTTTCTGAGCCCGAGCGGGAATCTGTAGTGTTTCAAGTTGAGGCTGTCCCGCTTGAGTCGTCAGCCAGTGCGGATCAGCATCTGGAAGCGCTCCACAAAGAAATCCGCTTGGACTTCCTGTCTTCAATGGGAGAGGCGGAGCGATTCAAGCTCCTCCTAGAAGACATGCCGCATTTGCGGGATAAGGTCGAAGACGAGTACCTAGAGGCCAGGGATCGCAGTTCACGTCTACTCGGACATCTTCGGGCCATCGAAAAGACCCTCAAGACGCTTGCTGCACGATGACCAGATCGCTACGAGACTGGCAACTCAGCTGCATCGACACGGCATTGGAGCACTTTGCCACTACACCGCACTTCTTCTGCCAGGCGACGCCGGGAGCTGGGAAGACACGCATGGCGGCAGAGTTAGCTAGTAGGTTGCTTAAGCAGGACAAAATCGATCTGGTGATGTGCTTCGCGCCATCCTGCCAGGTTGTCGATGGCTTCCGCTCAACCTTTGCAGAGGTACTTGGCAGGCGGCTGGATGGCCAGATAGGCGCTGTGGGAACGGCGTTTACCTACCAGGCCATGGAGCACCGAGATGAGGGGTTCTGGCAGCTTCTTGATGATTACCGTGTGCTCGTGGTCTTCGATGAGATTCACCATTGCGCTGGCCATGATCCGCTTCTCAGCAACGCCTGGGGGCAGCAGATATTGCATCGGATACAAGACCGCGCAGCCTTCACCTTGGCGCTCTCCGGTACGCCATGGCGCTCAGATGACCGGGCTATTGTCTTGGCCCGGTACTCGACGCCAGAAGGGCACTTGATCTGTGACTACCGATACGGACTGAAAGAGGCCATTGCCGATGCGGTATGCCGTTCTCCTCGTATTGTCTTGCTCGACAATCAGAAGGTAAAACTGACCGAGGAAATGGGTCCTGAGAGTACAGTCAGGATGTTTCCCAGCATTGCCAAACTCTTGGGGGAATCGCCTGTCACCTACGAAGAATTGCTGCGCCATGACGACGTGATCAATCAGCTACTCGATCTTGGCTGTAACAAGCTCAATGAGCTTCGCCAAATCAAGCCGAATGCTGCCGGTTTGGTTGTTGCCACTGACATTGAGCACGCTCAGCAAATTGCCCAGGCTCTGGAGTCCAGGGGTGGGGTTTGCTGCATTGTGACCAACAAAATCCCGGATGCGCAGCAGGTGATCAATGCCTTTAGGCAGAGCGCCTCTCCCTGGATTGTCGCTGTCGGAATGATCAGCGAAGGAACGGACATCCCCCGGCTTCAGGTGTGCTGCTATCTCAGCCGCATTCGCACCGAGTTGCATTACCGGCAAGTGCTTGGGCGAGTGCTTAGGCGTACAGGTGAGTCCGATGATCAAGCTTGGCTGTTCATGTTGGCGGAGCCGACGCTGCAGTGTTTGGCTGAGAGAATTGCGGATGACTTGCCGGAGGACTTGGCGGTACTAAACGAGGTACAGATGCCAGCTTCCACTTCAGGCTCAACGCCGAGCTCGATCGAGGCTGCGGACAATATCAATAATCTAGATAACAGTATTGGATGTGGCAAAGAGCAGGCTATTGGGGCTGGAGCTACGAGCACCATTTCACTAGAGGGCTTTTCAGTCGAGCCAAGTCATCAGGTGAGTTTTTCCCAGCATTACAGGCAGCAGTTGTTGGCTTGTTTTTGAAGTGTTGACGCCTAATGGGTCAGGTGAAGTGGGAGTTGCGAGTGTGTGGTTGACCATGTCATCGACTAAGAAATTAGGGGGCGTGGGCATTGATGTTAGGACTCAGACGTTGAGGCATGACTGATAAACGGATCTGCGACGGTTGCAGCGCTGTTGCGCGTGTTGCTTCGATCGGGTGCATGTACCGATTGCGAGGCTTGGTAGATGTTTACGCGCGCACATATGCCGAGGATTAACCTGATGCAAAAGAGAAAGACCCACAAGTATGCCTTGATAGCTAAGCTCTCAGACGAAGCGGTACGCTTGATGACGCCCACGCCAGAGTGGCAGCACAATATGTTCCGCGTTGCGGCGACTAAAGGACGGGAAAATGAGCCTGTTGGCTTCTTGGCCGAGGGCGCTCACCCAGACAATATGGACACGCCCGGTCGTTAGGGTCGTCATCGTTCATAACGATCATGGGCAGTTTGACAGCCTTCACCTCATTGAGAAGGGCATCCCGGTCAGAAGAACCGTCTAAGCACTTCCTGCCCTTAGCGTATTAAGTAACGAACAAGTCATCGTTAAATTCGAAGAAATACCTTCATCACCAAGTCCGGCACCCATAGTCGGTGATAGGTGTACTAGGATGTTTTAAACGTTTAATTTGATAAAGTAAATCCGGTAAAGACGCGGCTTTCAATCCCGATATTTCGTAGAGGCTGGATTTTTAGAGCTTCAGAAAATTAACATTTTTTATCGAATTCTGTATTTGGTTAATGGAAGCTCTATACCCAACGCCTCGAACAGATTTTATACTCACATTTGATTCTTCGGCGCGTAGTCTTTTACGTAAATGAAAAACTAAGGACTCTACCGCATTATAAGGATTTATTGGCGGGCTCTTGTGTGAATATAGAACGTCTACGAAACATGCTTTGCTCACAACGCGAGGTGAGTTGCTGACAAGAGCATGAAGCACAATCATCTGTTTAAAAGGAAGGTTGAATTTTGTGAGGTTAATTCCTGTTGTCCCTGCCAATGCGTAGGCTGCGGGGCATACAAGCCTTAAATGCTCGATCTCAACAGAGGTCTTTATTAATTGATGTACATGCTTGGCTAGAGCGCTAGGTTTGAAAGGCTTATACAAGTAATCATCTAAGGCTGTGTTGAAATCTTTATCCGGCTTTCGAATAACCCGAGTTGTTGCAAGTACTATGCACGGGATATTAGAGTTTCCAGTAGCGCTCCGAGCGGAAAGTGGAGATGCAGCCTCATAATCAGCCATATCGTTATCGACAATTATTCCTGCGAAGGTGCAGGTATGCATGATTGCGATAGCCTCTCTACAGCTACCTGCTTCAACCACCGTGTATCCGGATGACTCCAGATGCTTGCGAGCCTGGGCGCGGAGGACGGGATGTTCGTGTATTACAAGCAGCTTTGGAGGCACCGATTTATCAAAACGTATCATTTTCTGGCAGCTCATAGATCGTGTTGGGGGAGTCACCGAGCGGTCGCTGTTTCAAAATCACGGCGATCCTGATCCCTCCGCAACGAATCTAGGGGGCTGAGGGGTTGAATTGAAACGATTAGCGCAGTAGCATGGATTTATACATTGTAAGTGCATGATTATGAATAAATAAATTGCAAAACGTGAATTTTGAAACGGTTTTCTGCGGGTTATTGAAAGACGCGGTCAACTGAGTCCTCAGGCCCGGGGCCTTTGGCTCCGGGCTGCACCACCCCGGCTAGCGTGTTCACGCCCTTCTTTCAGCCGGATGTAGTCCCCGCCGCAAACCGCTACAATGCGCCGCCTTTTCCCTACCCTTTGCGAGGCCTCGCGCATGAAATTCCGTTTTCTTCTGTGGATGCTGGGCCGTCTGATGGCCAAGGCCAGCCGCGAAAACCCGGCATTCCAACAGCAACTGCTGGACCGCGATATGGTCTTCCAGCTGCACACCCTGGACGGCAAAGTCGCCCGTCACTTCATCGTCAAAGACCAGCGCATCACCAGTAAACGCGGTCCGGTCAGCGAGCCGGCGTTCGCCCTCGGCTTCAAGGATGCCGCCTATGGTTTCGCCACCATGAGCGCGAAAAACAAGCAGCTGGCGTTTATGCAGGGCATCCAGAACAAGGACATCCAGATCCAGGGCAACCCGGCGCTGGTGATCTGGTTCCAGGGCCTGACCAAATACCTGATGCCGAAGAAGAAAGACGCCGCCAAAAAAGCTGCCTGATCCGCAGCTGTGCGCGCCAGGGCTGGCCTGCGCGCACCGCATTCGCTAGGCTGGGCATAGCCCTAGTGAGAGTTTGCCCATGCGTCTGCTGCTGATTGCCCTGCTGTTTTCCACCTCCCTTGCCCATGCCGCGCCCCCCAAAGCCGAAGCCTTTGCGCCGTTATTCGAATTGGCTGGCATCCGTTTGCTCTGCGAACAGAGCGCGCCGCTGGTGCAGCGTGGCCTGACCGATAAACAGCAGGCGCAGTTGGCCAAGGTGTTTGCCGCCGATGGCCTGTGCCTGGATTTGGCCAAGCGGCTGACCAGCAAGCTCGATCAAGCCCAGCTGCAGCAAGCCCAGAGTTTGCTGGAAAGCCCGCTGGCGCAGGGCTTTACTGCCGCCGAGCGCTCGGTCGGTGAGGGCGGCGCGGAAGGTCTGGCGGCCTATCGCAAACAACTGGGCGAGCGCCCGCCGCGTGAGAAGCGTCTGGCCCTGGTGCGGCGCCTGGATGCCGCCGCGCACACCACCACCCTGGCCACCCTGTTGCGCTATGAAGTCGGCAAGACCCAGGCGTTTCTGGCGCTGCAGAGCCGTGGCGAAAGCATCGATGAGAAAGCCCTGAGCAGCCAAACCAAGGCCCAGGAAGACGCGCTGCGCGCATCCAGCTCTGAGGCGGTGGAGTCTTTTATGCTTTATGCCTACCGGCAGATGCCCAGTGAAAAACTGGCGGAATACGCCGCCTTGTATGAGCAGCCAGCCGTTGCCCAGTTGCTCGATAGCAGCGTGCAGGTGCTGCCGGAGCTGTTTGCCGCACGGCGTGCGCAACTGAAGAAGTAATCATTCGACTGAAACGACAAAGGGGCCCGTAGGCCCCTTTGCTTTTTCTTCAGGTTTAATGCGCGGGGTGGAATTGCGCCGCCAGTTCGCGCAGCGCGACTTCGGCGGCCAGCACCTTGCTCACGGCTTCTTCGGCCTTGTCCCGGCTGATGCCCAGATTGTCGAACAGGCTTTGCGGAATCTCGCTCTGCGGGCCGGCGCCGATGCCGCGATTGCGCAACAGGCTGACCGACAGGCACACCAGGTTCGGGTAGGTGGCGTGGGGGCCGGTGTATTCAGGGTCGTGCTGGAAGCGCAGGGCGCTGGCC
>JBIHZW010000041.1:0-19261 GCA_044240245.1 Pseudomonas sp.
CGAACCAGATCGCGCTGATGAGCGCCGCCTTTGTCGCCGGCCTGGTCGGTCTGAAGAATGGCTTGCAGTGGGCGCAGATCGAGGAAGGCATCCTCGCCGGCATCCATATGGCAATGAAGGCCAACCAGATTCTGCTGGCGGTCGGCGCGCTGATCGGCACCTGGATTCTCGCAGGCACTGTGCCGACCATGATCTGGCTCGGCCTCAAGCTGATTTCCGCAGAATACTTCTACGTCACCAGTTGCCTTATCTGCGCCCTCACCGCGCTGTCCATCGGCAGCTCCTGGACGGTGGCCGGCACCCTGGGTATCGGCCTGATGGGCGTGGCTGCCGGTTTGGGGCTGGACCCGGCGATTACCGCCGGGGCGATCATTTCTGGCGCCTACTTCGGCGACAAGCTCTCGCCGCTGTCGGATACCACCAACCTGGCGCCTGCCGCTGCCGGGGCCGAGCTGTTTGCGCATATCCGCCTGATGCTGCGCACCACGGTGCCGGTGCTGGGCATCGCCCTGGTGCTGTTCTTTATCCTCGGCCAGCAGGCAGACGGCAGCCATGACACCGCGCGCATCGCCGAAGTGCTGCAGGCGCTGGAAAGCCAGTTCAGCCTGGGCTGGCACCTGCTGCTGCCGGTGGCCCTGCTGCTGTTTCTCGCGGTGCGCCAGTGGGCGGCCTTTCCGGCGGTGTTTGTCGCCGCGCTGCTCGGCGGCGTGTTCGCCGTGGTCTTTCAGCCCGAAGTGATGGCGCGCCTAGCTGACCCGGCGGCTGGCAGCCTAGCGCCGCTGAAAACCGTGTGGACCGCGCTGTTCGCAGGTTATGAGTCAAGCAGCGGCAACCCGGAGCTGGACGGCCTGCTGTCCAAAGGCGGTATGGCCAGCATGCTCACCACGGTGTGGCTGATCATCTGCGCCATGTGCTTTGGCGGCGTGCTGGAAAAACTCGGCCTGCTCCAGCGCCTGCTGCAAAGCACCCTGCACCTGGCGAAAAGCACCAGCAGCCTGATCGCCAGCACCATTGCCACCACCATCGGCACCAATATCATCACTGCCGACCAGTACATCGCCCTGGTGTTGCCGGGCCGTATGTACCGCGCCGAGTATGAAAAACGCGGGTTGGCGCCGGTCAACCTGTCGCGCGCCCTGGAAGACGGCGGCACCCTGACCTCGGTGCTGGTGCCGTGGAACACCTGCGGTGCCTATATGGCCGCCACTCTGGGCGTAGCGACCCTGAGTTACCTGCCGTACTGCTTCTTCAACCTGCTGATGCCACTGTTGGCCATCTGCCTGGCGTTTATCTTCCCGCCGCAGCCAGTAATGCCGGCCAGCGCTGAACGCGACGACCTGTCGCAGGCCTGAGTCCATAGCCGCCCGCAGCTGCGCATAACCGCGCCGCTGGGGCGCGGCAGCGCTAACCAATCAGTCAGAAAAACCCTGCGCAAGTCGCAGGCAGGCTCGCTGCGCGATAAATACCCTCCCAATTTCTGAGCAATTCAGGCATCTTCGTCGACGCATCAAAAGCCTCCGGCACCTCTAATTCAATAAAAAAGCCCTGCAAATGGAATTCTGACCATGTATGCGTTGATGGCATTGATCTTTGTCCTCGGTTACCTGTGCATCGCCCTCGAACACCCCCTGAAAATCGATAAAGCCGCGTCGGCCATCCTGACCGCGGTGATTTGCTGGACCCTGCTGGTACTCGGCGCGGACAGCATTCTGCCGCTGATCGGTGCCGCCACCGCCGGCGCCAGTGGCAATGACCATCACGTCACCGAAGAGCTGCGCCATCATCTGGGCGAAATCTCCGAGATCCTGTTCTTCCTGATGGGCGCCATGACCATCGTCGAGCTGATCGACGCCCATGAAGGTTTCAAGGTCATCACCGACCGCATTCGCACCAACAAACGCGTCACCCTGCTCTGGGTGGTGGGTCTGATTACCTTCTTCCTATCGGCCGTGCTGGATAACCTGACCACCACCATCGTCATGGTTTCACTGCTGCGCAAACTGGTCGACGACCAGAAAGAACGCTGGTTCTACGTCGGTATCGTGGTGATCGCTGCCAACGCCGGTGGCGCCTGGTCGCCGATCGGTGACGTAACCACCACCATGCTGTGGATCGGCAATCAGGTCACCACCAGCGGCATCATCGCCAACCTGTTTATCCCCAGCGTGGTCTGCCTGCTGGTGCCGCTGCTGGTACTCAGCATGACCATGAAGGGCGAAATCCAGCGCCCACTGCTCAGTGAATCCGATGAAGAGCGCCGCGACCCGACGACCCCGTTCGAGCGCAACCTGGTGTTTATCCTGGGCATCGGCGCCCTGGTCTTTGTCCCAGTGTTCAAGACCGTGACCCATCTGCCGCCGTATATGGGCATCCTGTTCGGCCTGGGCGTGCTCTGGGTGGTCACCGAAGTGATTCACCGTGGCAAGAACGACGAAGACAAGCACCCGCTGTCGGTTGTCGGCGTACTGCGCCGTATCGATACCACCAGCGTGCTGTTCTTCCTCGGCATCCTGCTGGCGGTCTCCAGCCTCGCCACCGCTGGCCACCTGACCCAGGTCGCCACGCTGCTGCGTGAAAGCCTGGGCAATGTTTACGCGATCAATATCGCCATCGGCCTGCTGTCGTCGGTGGTGGATAACGTACCGCTGGTAGCCGGTGCGATGAAGATGTACCCACTGATCACTCCGGAAGCCCTGGCGCTGGCTGGTGCAGACACCGCCTGGCTGAGCAACTTCCAGGTCAACGGCACCTTCTGGGAAATGCTCGCCTACTGCGCCGGCACCGGCGGCAGCTGCCTGATCATCGGCTCGGCGGCCGGTGTAGCGGCCATGGGCATGGAGAAGATCAACTTTATCTGGTACCTGAAGAAGATCAGCCTGCTGGCCTTCCTTGGCTATATCTCCGGTGCGGCGACCTATATCGCGATCGCCACACTGAGCTGACCCTCAATCAGGCCGTGCGCCAGTGTCGCACGGCATCAAGCCAGGAACAGGGCCCATGGACGTCAGTAAAACCCGCACCAGCTTCTACCGCCGCCTGTATGTGGCCTGGCTGATCGACAGCGGCGCCGCCACCAGCGTCCCGGCGCTGATGGCCGCCACCGGTATGCCGCGGCGCACCGCCCAGGACACCCTGACCGCCCTGGCCGAGCTGGATATCGACTGCGCCTTCCAGCAGGAAAGCGGCGAACGCAATAACGCTGGTCACTATGAAATTCGTGACTGGGGCGCGATCAATCCGCAGTGGATTACTGCCAATCTGCCGCAGATAAAAGCTGTACTCGGTTACCCCTGAACGAAGCTGCCAGGCCAGATGTAACCCGCCGCGCAGCTGATTTACTGCTATCGACAAGCAAGCCGCGCCCAGCTGTGGGAAAATCCCGCGCCCCAAGCCTTAGATCCGCCTGCCATGTCCCTGCCGCCGAAACGCCCCAGCCGTAAACCTGCCGCACCGCGCCCTGCGCCTAGCAAACCTGCTGCAGGCAAGCCCGATGCAGCCAAAGGCCAGTTGCATCCGCGTAATCGGCACCTGGGGCGCTATGACTTCCCCGTGCTGATCAAGGCCAGCCCGGAGCTGGCGGCCTTTGTGATCATCAACCCCTATGGCAATGAGAGCATCGACTTCGCCAACCCGGCAGCGGTCAAGGTGTTCAACCGGGCGCTGCTCAAGCAGTTCTATGGAATCGCGCATTGGGATATTCCGGCGGATTACCTGTGCCCGCCGATCCCCGGCCGCGCCGATTACCTGCATTATCTGGCCGATCTGCTGGCCGCCAGCAATGGCGGCGAGATACCGCGCGGGGCCAAGGTGCGCGCGCTGGATATTGGCGTGGGTGCCAACTGCATCTACCCGCTGCTGGGTAATCGCGAATATGCCTGGCAGTTTCTCGGCTCGGACATCGCCGTCAGCGCCATAACCTCGGCCAAGGCCATAGTGCTATCCAACCCAGGCTTGAGCGAGGCCATCGAGCTGCGCCAGCAGAGCGACAGCACGCATATCTTCCAAGGGCTGCTGCAGCGCGATGAGCGCTTCGATCTGACCCTGTGCAACCCGCCCTTCCACGCCAGCGCGGAAGAAGCCAGCAGCGGCAGCAAGCGCAAATGGCGCAACCTCGGCAAGCTCGACCCCAAGCGCAAACTGCCAGTGCTGAACTTCGGCGGCCAGGCGGCGGAGTTGTGGTGCAAGGGCGGCGAAGCAGCGTTTGTCAGCCAGTTGATCAAGGAAAGTGTCGAGGTCGGTCAGCAGGTGCTGTGGTTTAGCAGCCTGATTTCCAAGGCTGGCAACCTGCCGGGCGTGTACAGCGCCCTGAAAAAGGCCGGCGCGCTGCAAGTGCAAACCGTGGAAATGGCCCAGGGCCAGAAGCAGAGCCGCTTTGTCGCCTGGACCTTCCAGACACCCGAACAGCAGCAGTCCTGGCGGCAGAACCGCTGGAAATAACGGCCTACCAGGGCAGCCAGCCGCCCAGCCCTAGCCACAGCCCAGCCAAGCCCATGCTCAGCAAGGTCACCGGTACGCCGCTGCGGGCAAAGTCGACAAAACTCAGCGGCACGCCCTGGCGCCGCGCGCTTTCGGCGACGATCAGGTTGACCACGCTGCCGATCAGCAACAGGTTGCCGGCCAGCGTCGACATAATCGCCAGGCCCACCAGCATCGACTCGGACGCCTCGGGCTGCACACCCAGCAGCAGAATCACGAAGGGCACATTGCCGATCAGGTTGCTGGCCAGCAGCGACGCACTGGCCAGGGAAATAACTCCTTCGGGCAACAGCCCCCATTCCCCTAGGCTGCTGGCCATACCCGCCACCTGCGGCAGGCTGAGCGCCGCGCCGGTGACCACAAACAGACCGGCGAATAGCAGCAACAGGTTCCAGTCGACCTTGTGCACATAGTCGCGGCTATCCACCCGCCGCGAAATCATCACCAGGGCGGCAATCAGCAGCGCGGAAATCTCCCGAGGCATGTCGGTGGAAAACAGCCCAAGCAGCACCAGGCTAGCCAACAGCGGCTTCAGGTAACTGCGCAGGCCGTAGATACGCTCCACCGGGGTTTCTTCCTGCACCAGCGGCTTGGCCGTGCCCCAGCGTTTGCGCCATTGCAGCCAGATCACCGCGTAGGTGATGGCCAATGCCGCCAGTGCCGGCGGGCCGGCAATCCAGGTGTAGGACCAGAAATCCAGGCCGCCGGCTTGGCCGATCAAGATATTCTGCGGGTTGCCGATCAGGCTCGCGCTGGAGCCGGCATTGCACGACAGCGCCAGTGCCAACAGAAAGGGGCGTGGGTCCAGCCCACGGGCCAGCAGGCTATGGCACAGCAGCGGGGTCAGGGCGAAGGCGACAATGTCATTGACCAGCAACGCCGACAGCACGCCGCCCAGCAACACCACACCCAGCAGCAACAGGGTCGGCTGCTCGGCATAGTGGCTGAGTTGCTGGTTAAGCCAGGCGTATACCCCGGAGAAGTCGAACTGCGCACTGATCAGCATCAGCGCCAACAGCAGCAACAGCGCACCGGCATCCAGATGGCTGGCCGCCTCACTGGGAGACTGCGCGCCGCTGACCAGCAGCAACACCGCCGCGCAGCCGGCAATCCAGCTGCGATCGACGCGCAGGCCACGAATGCCCCCTGCGGCCATGCCCAGGTAGGTCAATACAAACAGAATTGAAACGACCCAGAAGGTCATGCGCCAGCCATCCCCTGTTACCCGCGCGATTGCGCTGCAGCACTCTAAAGGGCCCGAGGCCGGCGGGGAACTGGCCGCCAAGAAAAAGGCGCCAGGAGCGACTTTCAACGTCGCGCAGCGACGTCCCAAATGGTGGCCGCCAGGGATGGCAGGCCATAAAAAGCCGGCACAAAGGCCGGCTTGATTGGCGCTCGGCCAGACGCATGCAGCGCGCCTGGCCGGCAACAGGCTTATTACTTGAGCAATTCGAACAGCGCGACGTTGCCGCTCTTCTCCAGGCCGGTGACCAGGAAATGCCGACCGTTGTGTTCAACGTGAGCCAGACCTTCCGGCGCCAACAGGCCGGAACCTGCGCCTTCACCGGCGCCGATTACCTGCAGCACCTTGGGTTGCGCCGCTTGGTCCAGATCGATCAGGGCCAGGGCATCCGCACGTTCCAGGGTAGCCACCGCCAGGCGTTTGCCGAAGGCATCGAAACTCACCACACCTTCTGGTTCGCTGCCTTTGTTCGGGCTGCGTACATCCGGATAAACGCCGGCCTGAGCAGCCATATCATCGAGCTGGCTGCCGGTATCGCCGAGCAGCTTGCCGCTCATGGCATCGAACACGCTGACCGTGCGCCCACCACCGCTGGGCAGGCCAGCCTTGGTCTTGGCGATTTTCGGGTCGGTATCGCCTTCATCGGCGCTGATCAGGTAACGACCATCGGCGCTCACCGTCAAGGCATCGGGCTCGCGCAAGGCGAACAGCTCGGCTGCCGGTGCGTACTTGCCGTCATCGACGATATCCGCGGTATGGCGCACGGTGCCGACGCCAAACACCTTGTCCAGCTTGCCTTGCAGCACATCCACCACGGCAATCGCGTTGTTCTCTTGCAGGCTGACGTAGGCCCGCGCGCCGTCCGGACTGAAGCTCACGTATTCCGGCTCGATATGCTCCGGGCTGGTACCGAATGGCACTTTCAGCTCTTCGCCATCGATCACCCGCTCCAGCAGGCGCTTGTGCTCAGCCTGGGTCGTGCCCTCGACACCCTTCAGGTCCGGCAGCTTGAGCAGGCTGTGCTTGGCCGCTGCAACGCCGCCGCGCAGGTCAATGATACTGATCGAGCCTTCGCCACTGCGGAATCCCTCGCCGTCGCGCACATAGCCTTCGCCTTCGTTGGCCACCACGATGAAGTCGCCTTTCGGCGAAAACGCCAGGCTGTCCGGCCAGATGCCGATTTCCACGGTGTTGAGCAACTTGCCATCGGCCGCCGCGCGCAACTCGACTCGGCCGTTTTTCAGGCCATCGCTGTTGCGGATACACACGGCAAACAGGTCTTCGCTGGGATGGAAAATCGCCGAGGTGATTTCCCCCGTGCCTGCTGCCACCAGGTTATGCCGGGCAATGCGGTTGAGGCCCTTGGCCGGGTCCAGCTGCAATACATCCACCAAGCCTTCGGCGCTGTTGGAGACAATCACGCGCATGCTCGAGGCCTGCGCACTGACAATTTCGGTGCCGGCAGCAAAGCCGCTTTGATACAACGCCAGGGGTTTAAGCTCCAGGGCCGAGGCCAATGGAGCCAGGGCAAACAGCGCACACAGTGTAGGGATTCGCAGCACAGCAACTATCCTTATGCAAAGACACGGGGATTGGACAAATCCGCAGCAGTCTTCACGCGCGCGATGACGTTTTAATGAAACATTAATGGCGTTTTATCTGCGCCTGCGCGGTGGTATTACTGGCTTATAACCACGCATACGCGATATTCCCGGTTGTCACTAAGGGGCTTCAATGAAGTGGAAAAACCTGTTCGTCGCCCTCTGCTTGTTGCTGGGCCTGCCCGCGCAAGCCAGCGAACAGCCTGAGCTGAAGATCAGCGTCGGTGACTGGCCGCCTTATCTGTCCAGCGAGTTGAAACACAACGGGGTGATCGCCCACCTGATCAGCGACCTGCTGGCCGATGAAGGCTATCGTGTCAGTTTCCAGTTTCTGCCCTGGCCACGGGCCTATGCCGCTGCGGCCGCCGGGCGCTTTGACGGCACCGCGGTGTGGATGCACAAGGCCGAGCGCGAGGCGGACTTTCTGTTCAGCGCGCCGCTGCTCGATGAAAAGTTCGTGTTCTTTCACCTGAAAAGCCTGCCCTTTGACTGGCAGCGCTTCGACGACCTCACAGGCATGACCCTCGGCGGCGGCCTGGAATACAGCTACGGCGGGGATTTCGACGCCTTTCTCGCCGAGAACAAGGTGAAGATCGAGCGCGTCTCCAACGACCAGCAAAACTTCGACAAGCTGCTCAAGGAGCGTGTGGTGCTCTACCCGCAGGAGATGAACGTGGGTTACGCGGCCCTGCGCAGCCACTTCAGCGCGGAAGATCAGGCCAAGATCACCCATCACCCGAAGCCGCTGCTGGTCAATCTCAGCTACCTGATGCTGCCGAAAAGCCTGGAAGGCAGCCCGGCGCTACTCGAACGCTTCAACAAACGCCTGCAACGCTATCGCGACAGTGGGCGTTATCAGCGTTATTTCGATGATCTACAGCAAGGCAAGTACCAGCCGGAGCCGTCAGCATCACCAGCAAGCGAGTAACACCGGTCTTTTATGCACAACTGGCTAGAGTGTTTTAGAGGATCACATGCAGCGCATGCACACCCAGAATAAGAAAAAATGGACAATCCAGGCCTGCAACGGCCGGCGGTCATGACAAGGAGCGTATCGATGACCTCTCGACAGCTGCTGAGTGGCCTGGTGATCAGCTGCCTGCTGATGCCTGGCTTGTCGGGTGCCGCAGAACCCGGCCTGAGCACGGATGAAGTGCGGATCGGCATGGTCAATGCGCAGAGCGGTCCGGCGGCGGCCCTGGGCTTGGGCATGCTCAATGGCGCTCAGGCCTACTTCAAACGCGTCAACGCCGAAGGCGGGGTGCATGGCCGGCGGATCAACCTGCTCAGCCGGGACGATGGCTACGAGCCCAGCCAAACCGCCGCGCATACCCGCAGCCTGCTGAAAACCCAGCAGGTATTCGCCCTGCTCGGTTATGTCGGCACGCCCACCTCACGCGCCGCCGTGCCGCTGGCGTTGCGAGCGCAGGTGCCTTACCTGTTCCCGTTCACCGGCGCAGAATTCTTGCGTACACCGGCGAAACCTGGGGTATTCAATATTCGCGCTTCCTATATCGAGGAAACCGAGCAGCTGGTCGAGCGCGTGACCCAGGACCTCAAGCTGAGCAAGATCGCCATCCTGATGCAGGACGACTCCTTCGGTGAATCGGTCAAGGGCGGCCTTAACGGCGCCCTGCTCAAGCGCGAGCTGAAGATTTATGCGCAGGCGCGCATCCAACGCAACTCGCTGGATGTGACCGCAGCCATCAAGGCCCTGCAGCGCAGCCAACCGGAAGCGGTGTTCTTTGTCGGCACCTACAGGCAACTGGCGGCCGCGATCAAGCAGGCGAAAGCGCTGGGCTTCAATACGCGCTTTATCAGCGTGTCGTTTATCGGCACCGAAGGCTTTATCCGCGAGGCGGGCAACGACGGCGACGGGGTCTATATCACCCAGGTGGTGCCCTCCCCGCACGACAGCTCGCTGGCTCTAGTGCAGGCCTATCAGGCCGACATGCAGCCCGCCGACTTTGACCATGCTTCGCTGGAGGGTTATATCGGCGCGGCGGTGTTTACGCAGGCGCTGCGCAAGGCCGGCGCAGAACCGACACGGGAGGCGTTTCTTGACGCGCTGGAGCACCTCAAAACGGACCTCGGCGGCTTCAAGGTGGCGTTCTCTCGCAGCCAGCATCAGGGCTCCAGCGCGGTATACCTGACCCGTATCGAGAATGGCCAAGCCATACCCGTCAAGACCATGCGCTAGAGCTGCCGTGCAGTTGCGGCTTAGCGCCCGGCCAATTGCCCCTGCAACAGATCGGCCACCGGCAGCGCCACACCGAGGCGACTCAGGTTCCAGTAATGCCCTTCCAGCGTGCGATTGACCAGCAAGGTGGCCGGTGCCGGTTGCAGGCTGCCCAAGGCACCCAGCACATCGGGCAACAGCCGTTGCACCTGTTCATGCAGCGGCGTGGCGGCAAAATCCCAGTGCACACCAGGCTGCAACAACGGCCCGAGCAGACCATGCAGCTGGCGGTACAAACCATAGGGCGTGGTGGATTTCGGCTGGCGTGTGCCGAGCGCCTGGAAGGCCTTTTCCAGCTGCTCGCCGTCGCGGGCCTGCAACGCCTTGTAGGTTTGCACATAGGCCGCCAGTAGCGGCGCGGACAGCGCCTGCACACAGCCGAAGTCATACACCACCAGCTCACCGGCTGCGGTGTAGGCGAAATTGCCCGGATGCGGATCGGCATGCAGCAGGCCCAGCTCGAAGGCCTGGGCACTCAGCCAGCGCACCAGGGTCATGGCCAGGCGCTCACGCACTTCGGCACTGGCCTGGCTGACCTCGGCAAACGGCAAGCCGGCCTCCTCGCTCAGCGCCAGTACACCAGGGCGGCAAAGGTCTTCCTGCGGCTGCGGCAAGCGCAAGTCCGGCCAATCGGCGAAATGCGCGCGAAAATCTTGCAAGCGGCGCATCTCGGCCGGGTAATCCAGCTCGGCTTCGATCACCGCCGCCAGTTCCTGATACAGGCCTTCCAGCTGCTCGGCGGGCGCACGGAACAAGCGCCCCAGCGGCAGCAAACGGCGCAGCTGACGCAGATCCGCCTGGCAGATTTCGGCGATACCCGGGTATTGCACCTTGAGCACCAGCGCCCGGCCATCCGCCGCTATCGCGCGATGCACCTGACCGAGGGATGCTGCGGCAAAGGGTTGTTCGTCGATCTGTTGAAAGAACTGCTCAAGATCCGCGCCATACACCTGCTGCAGATGCCCGCGCAGCGCGCTGAAGGGCAAAGCCGGCACACGGTTCTGCAACGAGGCCAGGGCCCGCGCCACCGGCTCGGGCAACACACCCTGCCACTGCGAGGCCATTTGCCCCAGTTTCAGAACCGGGCCTTTCATCTCGCCCAGCACATCGGTGAGAAGATCACCCACCGGCTGCCAATCAATCCCGCTGCGCCCAGGACGCAAACTTTGCCCCAGCACGCTGCCGCCGATGCGGGTAGCGGTGCCCGCTAACGTGAGAAAGCGCCCAAGCGCAGAGGCAGAGGGTGGAGCGGCGGGAGGCTTGGCCATGCGGCAATACTCATCGAGGCGAAGCACGATCATGCGCCTGCGCCTGGCAGGCACCAAGCATTAACCGACTCAGGGCTGCGAGCGCTCCAGAAAGGCCCGCACCTGTTGCTGATAGGTCACCGACTCACGCTGACGCTCAATTTCATCCCAGATACGCGCGGCATACGCGGGGTTGGTCGCCACATAGGCATTGGACAGCATCAGGTAGTAGGCCTTCTCTTCCAGCGGCAGCTTGACCTTCTCTAGCTGCGCCGCCAGCTCAGGGTTGCTCTGCAGCACAAAGTCGCCGCGCAGACTCTGCAGCGCCGCTGCTTCGATGCGTTTATGCCTAAGCATCTGCAACAGCGCCAAAGGATCGCGGCTGGTTTCATCCACCTCGGCGCCCTGGGCACGAATAAAATCGACAATCGAAAAGCCGCTCAAGGAGCCAACTCGCCCATGCAATTGGCGAAACTCCTCGCCGTTCCAGCTCACCGGGCTGCCCTTGCGCCGGTACAGGGCATAGATCGAGGTGTGCAGGCGTTTGCGCTCATCCAGGCGACCATCGGCATCCTGTGGGTAACGACCGAGAAGCAAACGCTCCTCCTTGAAGCTGGAGGCAAAGGCGCCGTCATAAGTGCCTTGAGCGAGCCCGGACAGGCAGCGTTTCCAGGGCACCGCAACGAAGCTGAACTGCATCGGCAAGGCATCAGCGACCAGACGCAGCAACTGCAGGTTGAGCCCGCTGCCGTCTGTCATCACCCAGGGGTAGGAGTTCTGATCCTCATAGCAGAGGGTCAAGGCCTCGGCCGAACGCGGGGCAGCATGGACATCAACAACCAGGCAACAGCAGCACAGCAGGCAGATCAACACCTTGGCCAAGTGCAATGCTCCGAGACAGTGGTAACCGCCGCTTCCTGGCGGATTTAGAGACCGCTTCCTGCGCGCTAGCCCTCAGTATAGGTAGGCATGGCCAAGGCAACGCTGGCGCAGATCAATTGTCCTGCGCATTCACCGCAAAACGTTTATCCAAGCCGCTGTAACCCATGCCGACGCCCTTGTGCACTTTCAGCTGCACCGGGATGCGTTCCTTGAGCGCCTCGACGTGGCTGATCACGCCGATCATCTTGCCGCTGGCGTTGAGGTTATCCAGGGCGTCCAGAGCCACTTCCAGGGTTTCACCGTCCAACGTGCCGAAGCCTTCATCGAGAAACAGCGAGTCGATACTGGTCTTGTGGCTGACCAGATCAGACAGCGCCAAAGCCAGCGCCAGGCTGACCAGAAAACTCTCGCCGCCGGACAGGGTCTTGGTGTCGCGCGCCGCATCGGCCTGCCAGGTGTCGATCACTTCCAGCTCCAGTTCGCCACTGCTGCGCCGCGCCAACTGGTAGCGGCCGTGCAGGCGTTCGAGCTGCTGGTTGGCCAGGTAGACCAGATGATCCAGGGTCAGCCCCTGGGCGAACTTGCGGTATTTGGCGCCATCGGCCGAGCCGATCAGGCTGTTAAGTTGCTGCCATAAGTCGTATTCGCCCTGCTTGGCACCGATCGCGGCAAACAGACTTTGCTGACCGAGCCTGCGCGCGTCGTCGCCCTGCAGCTGGGCGCGGATTTCGCCCTGGCGTTCGCTTAGGGCTTTTAGCTGGGCGCTCAGTGCGTGCAGCTGTTCGTCCAGTTGCGCAAGGCTAAGTGCGGTTGCCGGGCTGGCTTGTAGAGCCGCCAACTGCTGTGCGGCGGCGCTGGCCAGGGCCTGGGCATCGCTCAAGGCTTTATCCAGGCGCTGACGCAATTGCTGCAACACGGCGCGCTGCGCCTCATCCAGCAGGGCGGCCAGATAATCGGCTTCGGCATTAAAGGGGCTGGCGGCCAGAGCGGCCGTCCACTGCTGTTCGGCCTGTTGAAGTCGCGCCTGTTCATCTTGCAGACGGCTGGCCAGGGCCTGGCGGCTACCGGCCAGCTGCTGCTGACGGCGCTGCGCGTCTTCCAACTGAACCTGCGCCTGCTGCAAAGCCGCCTGAGCATCGGCAGGTTTCGCCAAGGCCGGCTGATCGGCCAGATCCAGGGCGCTCCAGCGCTGCTGCCAAAGCTGAGCCTGCTGCACAGCAGCCTGCAGATCATGATCCAGCTCACTTAGCTGGCGCTGTAAATCCAGGCTTTGCTGCTGATTGTGCTGCCAGCGCTGCCATTCGGCCTGGCGTTCGGCCAGCCAGGCGCTGGCATCCTCCGGCAACTGATAGCCAAAGCGGGCCAGGGCCTGGCTTAGACTGGCGCTGCGCTCATCAGCAACCTGCAGCAGTTGCTGCAGGCGCAATTGGCCTTGCTCAGCCTGCTCCTGGCGCTGCTGCAGTTGCAGGCGATTAAGCCCCTGCTGCTGCTCCAATTCGCTGTACCGCTGCTGCAGACCCAGCCGCGCCTGCTGGCGCTGTTCAAGGTGGCTATTAAGCTGTTGCAGCTGCTCGAGGCACTGCTGCAGTTGTTGCAGCTCACTGCTCTGTTGCGCCTGTTGCTCCGCCAGCGCAATGGCATCGGCCAGCGGATTTCCCAGCTGCGCACTAAGCGCCTGCCAGCGTTCGCCTTGCTCGGCCTGGGTCTGCTGGCCACGCTCAAACTGCTGCTGTTGCTGCTCCAGGCGTGCGGCGAGTTTTTCCAGCTCACCGGCCAGTTGCCGACCTTGTTCGGTCAGGGCTTCCAGCTCGTTGCGTTTGCTGTGGAGCAGCGCCTTGGTCGCCGACACATCCAGCGCCTGGTAGGCGCTGATAGCCGGGTGCGACTCGGAGCCGCACAACGGACAGGCCTCACCGCGTTGCAGCTGAGCGCGATGGGCTTCCAGGGCCTGGATACGCTGTTCCTGCTCCAGCAGTTTTTCCTGGGCCTGCACCTGTTGCTGCAGGTCCTTGTAGCTCAGGCGCAACTGCGCCACCTCGGCACCCTTGGCCTGATGCTGCTCGCGCAATACGACCAGGGCGCTGGCCAGTTGCGTCTGCTCGGCCGCCAGGCGCTGCCCGGCCGTGGCCAATTCGCCCAGCTGCGTCAGCACTCCGCCCTGGATATGCAGCTGCTGCCAGCGCTCCCTCAGGGCCGCCTCGCTGCGCCCGGCCAGCAACGCATGCTGTTGCTGCTGCGTAGCCTCTTCCTGTTCGCGCGCTTGCTGCAGACGAAGCTGCTCGGTGCTGAGCTGTTCAGCCTGCTGACCGAGCTGCGCCTGCAGGGCGGCGATGCTTTCTTGCAGTTGCTGCTGGCTCAGTTGCAGCTGGGCGATTTCCTCGGCCAGTTGCTGGCGCGCCTTAAGCTGCTCACCCCAACTACCCAGCTGCTCACCCAGACGGCCATGCTGCGGCTGCGCGGCCAGTTGCTGTTGTAACTGCTGCAGGCGCTCGGCCAGCTGCTGACGCTGCGCCTGGCAATCGGCAAGCAGCAAGGCGCTAAGCTCGCGGGCCTGCCAGGTCTGCTCGGCAATGGCCTGATCAACCTGGCGCTGCTCGGCAGCATTGTGCTGCAGGCCTTGTTCGGTTTGCGTCAGGCTCTGGCGGGCTTGCTGCCAATCATGGTGTAGCGGCTGCAAACGCAGCGCGGGCTCGCTGGCGGCCAGTTGCGCCAGCTGCGGCTGGGCCAACCGTAAATCATCCTGCGCCACCTGCTCGGCCTGCTGGCTGGCGTGCAACTGAGCCTGGGTCTTGCTCAGTTCCTCACACCAGCGGCGCTGGCGCTGCAACTCGGCGTACTGTGCGCCGAGCGCGGCTTCATCAATAGCCAGTTGCTCGGCCTGCGTTTGCAGCTCAATACGCTGCTCCTCGCTTAGCAGCTCGACGCCTTCGGCCTTGGCGCGTAGCTGATCGAGAGTGACCTTGACCTCGCGGCACTGCTCAAACACCCGCTGGGAAATCTGCCCATAGATATCGGTGCCGGTCAGTTCTTCCAGCAGCTCGGCGCGCTGATTGGCATTGGCCTCAAGAAAGGCGGCAAAGCCACCCTGGGCCAGCAGCATGGATTTGGTAAAGCGCTCGAAATCAAGGCCGGTCAGGCGCTCGGTTTCGCGCAGCTTTTCATTGATCTTGTCGGTAATGATCTGCCCATCGGCGGCAGAAAGTTCCACCTTGGGCGCCTGCAACGCGCCATCGGCCTTGTCGCGGGCGCGGCGCTGGCTCCAGAAGGCGCGGTAGCCAACGCCCTTGACCTCGAATTCGACCTCGGCCAGGCAGTCGGCAGTGTGCCGACTCATCAGTTCATTGGCGCTGGCCGACACCGTATTCATACGCGGCGTGCGGTGGTACAAGGCCAGGCAAATGGCGTCGAGCAGCGTGGTCTTGCCCGCGCCGGTCGGCCCGGTGATGGCGAACAGGCCATTGTCCTTGAACGGCTCGGCGGTGAAGTCGATCTTCCATTCGCCCTTGAGCGAATTAAGGTTTTTCAGGCGCAGGCTAAGGATTTTCATGCGTCGCCCTCACGCAGTTCGCTTACCACCTGTTGATACAGCCCCAGCAGACGCTGCTGCTCAGTTTCGTCCAGGCTTTCACTGCTTAGGCGCTGGGCGAACACATCCTCCACGCTTAGCTCATCCAGGGTTTCCTTGGCCTGGCCCTGCAGGCTGGCGCTGGCATTGCCGCGCTCGCGGCGAATGCGCAGAACCTCCACCGGCAGACCCTCGCACAGGGCGGCGATACGCAGCTGCAAATCGCTCAGGTAATCGTCGGTGCCGACCAGCACTTCCAGCCATACCGGCTGCTCGGCACTGCCCTGCTCCGCCGCCTGCTTGATCAGGACTTCCAGCTCTTTAAGCGAACCGCGCAGCGACAGCAGCGGCTGAAAACGCGGCACCGGCAATGGCTGAATACTGCGCAAACCGCTGCCATTCAGCTCCACCAGCAGCACTTCCTTCTGCTGCCTGGCTTCATCGAAGCTCAGCGCTATGGGCGAGCCGCAGTAGCGGATATGCTCCAGGCCGCCGACCTTCTGCGGCCGGTGGATATGCCCCAGGGCGATATAGGCCGCTGGCGGAAAGGCGCTGGTGGGAAAAGCCTCCAAGCTGCCGACATAGATCTCGCGCACCGAATCGCTGGCGCTAGCTCCGACCGTGGTCAGATGCCCCGTGGCGATAATCGGCAGCTCACCGCCCAGCTCGGCACGCCTGGCCTCGGACAGGGCATAGAGGTTCTGATAGTGCTGCTGAATGGCCTGTTGCAGCGACTGCTGTTTGTCCTGAGCGCTCTGCCCGGCCTGGCTAAGCAATACATCGCGCGGGCGAATAAAGGGGATGCCACAAAGGATCGCCCCGGGAGAGCCATCGCGCTGGTGCAGCACCAACAGCTGTTCATCCAGCTGCTCGCAGACGCAGGGAATTACCCGGGTACCCAATTGCGCCAGCAGGGTCTTGCTTTCACCGAGCATGGCCACCGAATCATGATTGCCCCCCAGCACCACCAGCTCGCAGCCGGTTGCGCGCAGTTCGACGATAAAGCGGTTGTACTGCTCGCGGGCATAGCTGGGCGGCGCGCCGGTGTCGAAAATATCGCCGGCAATCAGCACGGCATCCACGGCCTGCTCGCGTACCTGTTCGATCAGCCAGGCGCAAAACGCCTGATGCTCGGCCTGGCGGGTCTTGCCCATAAAGTGCTGACCGAGGTGCCAGTCGGAGGTGTGCAGGATGCGCATGGGCTGAGTCAAAACTGCCAGTCCTTGACCACCATATGGGTCTTCACTTTCTGCATACCGGGGAAGTTTTCGATCTCACCGCGAATCTCGCTCAAGCGCTGCATCGACGCGGCCTCGATGGACACCAACATATCGGTCTCACCACTGATGCCACTGCAGCGGCGCACCTCGGGAAACACGCGCATCAGTTCGACATAGTGCTCGCAGCGCCCGCCCTGGTAGAACAGTTCCAGATAGGCCTTGATCCCAGCAGCGCCCGGCAGTGCCACCTGGGCGTGATAACCGCTGATCACGCAGCTGTGTTCCAGCTGACGAATCCGCTCGCTGACCGCCGAGCGCGACAGGTTGACCTCGCGGGCAATCTGGCTGACGGGTAAGCGCGCATCGGCACGTAACAGGGCGAGTATCTGCTGATCGAACTTGTCCACAGGTCTTTCTCGACAATAAGGACCTGCTCAGAGGCTCGCGAGCTAGAGATAAACGGTGGCGAAAAGGCCGAGGAAGCGGAGTTTACGTGTTGTAAATGAGCATTCCGAGGCAGTTTTCAACGTCGTTTAGCCGAAGCGCAGCAGCCTGTGAGAGGTCCGAGGCAATTTGACGGCCAATTCCGTCATTCTGCCGGGCAACGCCGACGCTTCTACGGCGGTGTTTTGCAGGGCCGCGCCCTACCATATCCGGCAAAACGCCAGAGCATACAACATGAGTCGTCTGAACCAGGAATTGGGCCTGCTGCAAGGGATTGGCCTGCTAAGTACCTCGCTGCTGGGTACCGGAATTTTCGTGATCCCGGCGCTGGCTGCCACCGCGGCCGGCGAGGCGTCTTTATGGGCCTGGATGCTGCTGATCGCCCTGGTGCTGCCGGTGGCCTTTACCTTTGCCCAGCTGGGCCGCCACTTCCCCCACGCCGGCGGCGCGCCGCATCTGATTGGCCGCGCCTTCGGTGCGAGGATGGAGCGCCTTAGCGCCCTGCTGTTTCTCGCCGTGCTGCCGGTGGGTTTGCCGGCGGCGCTGAATATCGCCAGCGGCTTCTGGCAGGCGCTGTTCGATCTTAGCCGCGGCCAAGCCCTAGCGATCCAGCTGGGCACGCTCGTCGCCATGCTGTTGCTCGGTCAGCGCCCAGCTAAGGCCAGCGGAATGATTCAGGGCGCTATTGCCGTGGCGATTATCGCCACCATTGCGCTGATCTGGTGGGTGGGCGATCTGCCCGTCAGCAGCCAACCGCTACTGCCGCCCATCAACAGTTCCTGGCATCTGCTGCCGGCGGCGCTGGGGGTGATGTTCTGGTGCTTTGTCGGCATCGAGGCCTTTACCCACATGGGCGAAGAATTCAAGAACCCGGAGCGCGACTTCCCCCTGGCGCTGCTGTTTGGCGTGCTGCTGGCCGGCCTGGTGTACTGGGCCTGTTCGGTGGCGGTGCTGAGCCTGCATACCTACGGCGATGCGCAGACCGATGCGGCATCCATGCCGCGAATGCTCAACCTGCTGCTGGGCGACCAGGCACGCTGGATCGCCGCCACTGTGGGCTATCTGGCCTGCTTCGCCTCGATGAACGTGTATATGCAGGGCTTCGCCCGGCTGATCTGGAGCCTAGCCGACGAAAGCAAGTTGCCCGCCAGCCTGGCTCAGCGCAACAAACACGGCGTACCGACCCGGGCCCTGCTGCTGGTGATCCTCAGTTGCGCCCTGTGCGCCAGCCTGGCCAGCGTGCTCGAGCTGACGGTGGATGACCTCATCCGCTACGCCAACGGCAACTTTGTAGTGATCTACCTGCTGAGCATGGCCGCCGGCTGGGTACTGCTGCGCGGCATCTGGCGTTGGCTGGCCGCATTCAGCGCACTGCTGTGCGCCCTGGTGCTGCTGATGCTCGGCATGGATGCCGGGTATGCCCTGGGTTTGCTGGTGGTGCTCGGGGTACTAGACCGCTGGCGCGAGCAGCGCAGCATGCGCCTGCTTGCTGCGCAGAGCTGAAATGGCGGGTTAACCGCGCAGCTGCAAATTACCCGTCAACAGCAGATCACGGCGCTTCTTGCGGCTGATCTGTTGATGCTTGCACAGCGAATAGACTCGCTCAAAACCCACACGATCAATCCCCGGATACTGGTCCAGAGCGGCATGTACCAAGTGGTCATAACGCGCTTCGTCGATATGGTCTTGAACCAGACGCAAGAACAGAAAGGCAAACTGGAAACCCAGAGCCTCCGACCAGTAAGGCGGATGGCCGATATAACAGTTCTCCAGATCGACCACCTTCATCGCGTCCAGACGCTGCGGATCAAGCATGATATTGCCCGCCCACAAATCAAGGTGGCAGACATGCTTTTCATGCAGCTCACGAATCAGGGCAAAAGCCCCCTGCAGAAAGGCCTCAATCTGCATTTGCGGCTGAGTCAGCCAGAACTTGCCATCGACATGCCCATCGAGCATGTCACTGATCAGAAACAACTCACGCACAGGAAACAGCCCCTGCCGGCGATAGCCGAAACCACGCAAGCGGGGCACGGAGGCACCTTGACGCCAGGCATCGACACTGTTCATCAGCTCGGCTATCGGCCAGTCATACCCGCCCAGACGACGCTGGCGACCCAAGGTCACGCGCAATCGCGAAGGCAGACTTTCCAGCTCGACAGTTTTCACGAACAGACGCGAGCGCACACCGCTCATGCAACCGGAAATGCTGCGGCGCAATGTGCCGTTGTCGCGCTGCGCCAGCAGCACAGAGATCGGCTCAAGGATATCCGCCGTACCTTCTTCATCGAGGTGCAACGTCAGGTCGCCACTGACGACGCTATGGGGAAAGTCTTGCTGATAG
>JBIHZW010000226.1:0-6030 GCA_044240245.1 Pseudomonas sp.
GCCAAGTTCAAGACCTACGGCTGCGGTTCGGCGATTGCCTCCAGCTCCCTCGCTACTGAGTGGATGAAGGGCAAGACCCTGGACGAAGCTGAAACCATCAAGAACACCCAGCTGGCCGAGGAATTGGCTCTGCCACCGGTGAAAATTCACTGCTCGGTACTCGCCGAAGACGCCATCAAGGCTGCTGTGCGCGATTACAAGCAGAAGAAAGGCTTGCTCTAAGGAGGTTTGTCGATGGCTATCAGCATGACCGAAGCTGCCGCTCAGCACGTGCGTCGCTCTCTTGAGGGGCGCGGCAAGGGTGAGGGTATTCGCCTGGGTGTGCGCACCACGGGCTGTTCCGGCTTGGCCTATGTGCTGGAGTTTGTCGATGAGGCCGCCAGCGAAGATCAGGTGTTCGAGAACTACGGCGTCAAGGTGATCATCGACCCCAAGAGTCTGGTCTACCTCGATGGCACCGAGCTCGACTTCGTTAAAGAGGGGTTGAACGAAGGCTTCAAGTTCAACAACCCGAACGTGCGCGGCGAATGTGGCTGCGGCGAAAGCTTCAATATCTGAGGCGCGTGTGGGCAGTCCTTGTCACTTTGCTTTATTTGATCTGCAGCCGGGCTTTCGCCTGGATCCTGAATTGCTGGCCACTCGTTATCGCGAGCTGGCGCGGCATGTTCATCCGGATCGCTTTGCCGATGCCTCCGAGCGCGAGCAGCGCCTGGCCCTTGAGCAGTCTGCCAGTCTCAACGAGGCTTACAGTACGCTCAAGAGTGCGCCGCAGCGTGCCCGTTACCTGCTAGCGCTGCGCGGCCCCGAGCTGCCGCTTGAGGTTACGGTGCAGGATCCTGATTTCCTGTTGCAGCAGATGCAACTGCGCGAAGAGCTGGAAGATCTGCATGACAGTGCAGACCTGGCTGGTGTTGCGCAGTTCAAGCGGCGTCTGAAAGTGGCTCAGGACGAGCTCAACGAAAGTTTTGCCGTTTGTTGGGATGATGCTTCGCGTCGCGAAGAGGCCGAGCGCCTGATGCGTCGCATGCAGTTTCTCGACAAGCTCTCTCACGAGGTTCGCCAGCTGGAAGAGCGCCTCGACGATTAACGCTGGCGCGTCTGTTGCGGCGCGCCTGATACCTAAGCACTGATTAATCATGGCCTTACTGCAGATCGCTGAGCCCGGACAAAGCCCCCAGCCACACCAGCGTCGACTGGCGGTGGGGATTGATCTGGGTACCACCAATTCGCTGGTCGCCGCCGTGCGTAGCGGCCTCTCCGCGCCGCTGGCCGATGCTGCCGGGCAGGTTATTCTGCCGTCCGCCGTGCGCTATCACGCTGACCGGGTTGAAGTGGGCGAAGTCGCCAAGGCTGCAGCGTCGGGCGATCCATTGAATACCGTGCTCTCGGTCAAACGCCTGATGGGGCGTGGCCTGGCGGACGTCAAGCAGCTCGGTGAGCAGCTGCCGTACCGCTTTGTCGGTGGCGAATCGCATATGCCGTTTATCGAGACTGTACAGGGGCCGAAAAGCCCGGTTGAAGTCTCGGCGGATATTCTCAAGGTGCTGCGTGAGCGTGCCGAAGCGACCCTCGGTGGTGAGCTGGTGGGTGCGGTGATCACCGTGCCGGCCTATTTCGATGATTCGCAGCGCCAGGCCACTAAGGATGCCGCGCGCCTGGCCGGGCTGAATGTACTGCGTCTGCTCAATGAGCCTACCGCTGCCGCCGTGGCCTATGGCCTGGATCAGCACGCCGAAGGCGTAGTAGCTATTTATGACCTGGGTGGCGGCACATTCGATATTTCTGTGCTGCGCCTGACTGGCGGCGTGTTTGAAGTGCTCGCCACTGGTGGCGACAGCGCCTTGGGTGGTGATGACTTCGATCACGCGATTGCTGGCTGGGTAGTCGAGCAGGCTGGAATTTCCTCTGACCTTGATCCGGGCGAGCAGCGTCTGTTGCTTGAGGCCGCCTGCGCCGCCAAAGAAGCGCTGACTGATAGCGCCAGTGCGTCGCTCAGCTATGCCGGCTGGCAGGGGCAGTTGAGTCGTGAACAGTTCGACGCGCTGATCGAGCCCATGCTGGCGCGCAGCCTCAAGGCCTGTCGTCGTGCGGTGCGTGACGCGGGGATTGAGCTGGAAGAAATCGAGGCGGTGGTTATGGTTGGTGGCTCCACCCGCGTGCCGCGCGTGCGCCAGGCGGTGGCGGAGCTGTTTATGCGCGAGCCGTTGACCGATATCGATCCTGATCAGGTGGTAGCCATCGGTGCGGCCATTCAGGCCGATGCTCTAGCTGGCAACAAGCGTGACGACGGTGAAGAGTTGCTGTTGCTGGATGTGATCCCGCTGTCGCTCGGTCTGGAGACCATGGGCGGGCTGATGGAGAAGGTGATTCCGCGCAATACCACCATTCCCGTGGCGCGCGCCCAAGACTTCACTACTTATAAAGATGGCCAGACGGCCATGATGGTGCATGTGCTGCAGGGGGAGCGCGAGCTGATCAGTGATTGCCGCTCTCTGGCACGGTTTGAATTGCGCGGTATTCCGCCAATGGTCGCCGGTGCGGCGAAGATTCGCGTGACCTTCCAGGTCGATGCCGACGGTTTGCTCAGCGTCGCTGCCCGTGAGCTGGCGTCCGGTGTCGAGGCGAGTATCCAGGTCAAACCGTCCTATGGGCTGACCGACGGCGAAATCGCTCGCATGCTGCAGGATTCCTTCAAGAATGCCGGCGATGACAAGGTTGCCCGTGTACTGCGCGAGCAGCAGGTCGATGCCCAGCGTCTGCTGGAGGCGGTCGAGGCGGCATTGTTGGCCGATGGCGAGCGCTTGCTGGATGCCGATGAGCGCCTGGCAATCGATGCGCAGATAGAACAGTTGCGTGACTTGATGGCGGGCACTGATGGCTTGGCGATTGAGCAGCAAACCAAACGTTTGACCCAGGTGACTGACGCTTTTGCCGCGCGTCGTCTGGATGCCACGGTCAAGGCTGCACTGGCTGGCCGTAGTCTTGACGAGATTGAGGAATAAGCATGCCGCAGATCATTTTTCTGCCCCACGCTGTGCTGTGCCCGGATGGTCTGGTGGTCGAGGTTGCGCCGGGTACCTCGGTGCTTGAGGTGGCGCATGAGCACCATATCGATATCGAAAGCGCCTGCGGCGGTGTCTGCGCCTGCACCACCTGTCACTGCATTATTCGTGAAGGCTTTGACTCGCTGGCCGAGGCCGATGAGCTGGAAGAAGACATGCTCGATAAGGCTTGGGGGCTGGAGGCGCAGTCGCGGCTGTCCTGCCAGGCTATTGTGGGTGATGAAGACTTGACCGTAGAAATTCCCAAGTACTCGCTCAACCACGCCGCCGAAGCGCCGCACTGATTCCAGGAGCTGTTATGAGTCTGAAGTGGGTTGATGTTCTGGAAATCGCCATTCAGTTGGCTGAGTCAAAACCTGAGGTAGACCCTCGCTACGTGAACTTTGTCGATCTACACAAGTGGATTCTGGCCCTGCCGGAATTCAGTGACGATCCGCAGCGCGGTGGCGAGAAGGTGCTTGAAGCCATTCAGGCGGCCTGGATTGAAGAGGCGGATTAACCGGCCTTTTGGCCTGCCCTACGCATTTAACCGGAACCCGCGTATAATTCGCGGGTTTAATTTTTCGCTTTAATCATTGTTTCTGGAGTTTCACATGGCTGTTCAACGCACTTTCTCCATCATCAAGCCTGATGCCGTTGCTAAAAACGTTGTTGGCGAGATCACCACTCGTTTCGAAAAAGCCGGCCTGCGCGTCGTTGCTTCGAAAATGGTTCAGCTGTCCGAGCGCGAAGCTGCTGGCTTCTACGCTGAGCACAGCGAGCGTGGCTTCTTCAAGGACCTGGTTGCTTTCATGACCTCGGGTCCAGTTATCGTTCAGGTTCTGGAAGGCGAAAACGCTGTTCTGGCTAACCGTGATCTGATGGGCGCAACCAACCCTAAAGAAGCAGCTGCCGGCACCATTCGTGCTGATTTCGCCGTTTCCATCGACGAAAACGCTGTTCACGGCTCCGATTCGGAAGCCTCTGCTGCCCGCGAAATCGCTTATTTCTTCGCTGCCACCGAAGTTTGCGCACGTATTCGCTAAGCGAATCGGGTGAGGGTGAAGCCATGACTGAAGCTACCGGTAAAATCAATCTGCTGGGTCTGACCCAGGCAGAAATGGAACAATTCTTCGAAAGCATCGGGGAAAAGCGTTTCCGTGCCGGTCAGATGATGAAGTGGATTCACCACTTTGGTGTCGATGATTTCGATGCCATGAGCAATGTCAGCAAGGTCTTGCGCGAAAAGCTCAAGGCCTGTGCTGAAATCCGCGGCCCGGAAGTGGTCAGCGAAGATATTTCTACTGATGGCACGCGCAAGTGGGTAGTGCGGGTGGCGTCAGGCAGTTGCGTAGAAACCGTGTATATCCCCCAGGGCACGCGTGGCACCTTGTGTGTGTCTTCGCAGGCCGGCTGTGCGCTGGATTGCAGTTTCTGCTCGACCGGCAAACAAGGTTTCAATAGCGATCTAAGCGCCGCCGAAGTGATCGGCCAGGTGTGGATCGCCAATAAGTCGTTCGGCAGTGTGCCGGCGAAGATCGATCGCGCCATCACCAACGTGGTGATGATGGGCATGGGCGAGCCTTTGCTGAACTTCGACAACGTCGTCGCCGCCATGAAGATCATGATGGACGATCTCGGTTACGGCATCTCCAAGCGCAAGGTGACCCTGTCCACCTCCGGCGTGGTGCCGATGATCGACAAGCTCGGCGAAGTGATTGATGTGTCGCTGGCCCTGTCGCTGCACGCGCCCAACGATGCACTGCGCAACCAGTTGGTGCCGATCAACAAGAAGTACCCGCTAGAAATGCTGCTGGCGGCGTGTAAGCGTTATGTCTCGCGCCTTGGCGAGAAACGCGTGCTTACAATCGAGTACACCTTGCTCAAGGATGTAAACGATAAGACCGAGCACGCTGAGGAAATGATCGCACTTCTCAAAGATGTGCCTTGCAAGATCAACCTGATTCCGTTTAATCCCTTCCCCCACTCCGGGTACGAGCGGCCAAGCAACAATGCCATTCGCCGTTTCCAGGACCTGCTGCACAAAGCCGGGCACAATGTCACCGTGCGCACCACGCGGGGCGAGGACATCGACGCGGCTTGTGGCCAGTTGGTCGGTCAGGTTATGGACCGTACCCGCCGTAGTGAGCGCTATATTGCTGTGCGTGAATTGAGTAGCGAGGCTGAAACGCCGAGTTCCGCCGCCAATCGAACCTGAGGGGAGGATACCCATGACCTTGCGTCCCGCGTTATTGCTGTTGGCCGCCAGTCTGTTAGCCGGTTGCGTTACAACCGGTAATGTTGATCCGATGAAAACCGGTAAGGGCCGCGACGAAGCGCGCGATGCTTATGTCCAACTGGGTATTGGGTATTTGCAGCAAGGTGAAACCGAGCGCGCCAAGATACCGTTGAAAAAAGCCCTGGAACTCGACTCCTCAAATGCTGATGCGCACGCGGCTTTGGCCTTGGTGTTCCAGATCGAAATGGAACCCAAGCTGGCTGACGACCACTACCGCAAGGCGCTATCGCAACGCAGTGACGATGCTCGCTTGTTGAATAACTACGGCAGTTTCCTGTTCGAACAGCAGCGTTATCCGGAGGCGTTGGAGCGCTATACCCAGGCTGCCCAGGACACTCTTTACCCTGAGCGTTCACGGGTATTTGAAAACCTCGGTTTGACCTCGCTGCAACTCAAGCAACGCGAGCAGGCCAAGGCCTACTTCGAGCGCTCGCTGCGCTTGAATAGTCGCCGGCCTCGCGCCTTGATGGAAATGGCGCAGCTGTCCTATGAGGACAAGCAATATGTCCCGGCCCGTGGCTATTACGACAGTTATATGGCGCTTGCCCAGCCTGACGCCCGCAGCCTGCTGTTGGGGGTGCGTTTGGCGAAGATTTTCGAGGAGCGCGACAATGCCGCGAGTCTCGGTTTGCAGTTGAAACGACTTTATCCGGGCACGCCGGAATATCAGCAATACCTGTCGGAGCAATG
>JBIHZW010000227.1:0-6024 GCA_044240245.1 Pseudomonas sp.
GGGCTGGATATCTGGGTTGCCGGCTTTGCCGATCGCCGCGATACGCCCGTCCTTCAAGCCGACGTCGGCTTTGACGATGCCCCAATGGTCGATGATCAGCGCATTGGTGATCAGCGTATCGACCACATCCGCCGCGCAGAGCTGACCCTGGCCCATACCATCGCGGATCACCTTGCCGCCGCCGAACTTCACTTCTTCGCCGTAGGTGGTGAAGTCCTGCTCCACTTCGATCCACAGCTCGGTATCGGCCAGACGCACCTTGTCGCCGACGGTGGGGCCGAACATATCGGCATAGGCTTGGCGGGAGATTTTCATGGGTTCGCCTTCAGATTCAATTGGGTTTGCAACCGTTCGCTGCGCTCATTTTCGCGGGCAAGCCCGCTCCTACCGGTGAGCGCATTCCCCTGTGGGTGTGCTTAATCCAGCTCGCCCATCACTCGCCCGGCAAAGCCGAATACGCGGCGATGGCCTGCCAGGTCGACCAGTTCGACTTCGCGGCTCTGCCCGGGCTCGAAGCGCACCGCAGTGCCGGCCGGGATATTCAGGCGCATACCGCGCGCGCTGGCACGGTCGAAGGTCAGCGCATCGTTGGTTTCGAAGAAGTGATAGTGCGAGCCGACCTGGATTGGCCGGTCGCCGCTATTGGCCACGGTTACGCGCAGGGTGCGGCGGCCGGCATTGAGTTCGATCTCGCCGTCCTGAATCTGGTATTCGCCGGGAATCATGGCGCGCTCCTCTCGGGGCTAAGGGTTAGTTGCATAAACGTCAGATCGAGCCAGCGGCCGAACTTGCGGCCGACCTGGGGCATTTGCCCGGTGATGCTGAAGCCGAAGCGCTGGTGCAGGCCGATGGAGGCGAGGTTGCCGCTCTCGATGGCGGCAACCATCACGTGTTTGCCACCGGCCTTGCCGCGTTCGATCAGCGCGCCAAGCAGCAGCACGCCGAGGCCACGGCCGCGCTGGTCGGCGCGTACGTACAGGGAGTTTTCCACGGTGTTGCAGAAGCCGTCGAAGGGTCGCCAGTCGCCGTAGGCGGCGTAGCCGAGCACGCTATCCTCGGCGTCTACCGCCACCAGCACCGGGTAGCCTTGCTGGCGGCGTGCGGCCAACCAGGCCTGGCGGTTGGCCAGGTCAACGATGTCGTCCATCCAGATCGCTGTGGTGTTGAGCACGGCGTCATTGAAGATGGCGCGGATGGCTTCCAGATCGTCGTCGCGGGCATCGCGAATAATCATTCTTCGTGTCTCCAGGAAGTCGTCCAAGGCCGTAGCGAGCGCAGCTCAGGCAAGGCGCAAGTCGGAGAGGATGCGGAGTTGACGTCTGTCAATGAGCAATCCGAGACGACTTGCAACGCAGCATGGGCAAGCGCAGTAGGCATTGGGCGATTTCCTCAGGCGATGGGCTGGTGGACGGTTACAAGCTTGGTGCCGTCGGGGAAGGTGGCCTCGACCTGGATTTCCGGGATCATTTCCGGGATGCCCTCCATTACCTGATCACGGCTCAGCAGGGTGGTGCCGAAGTGCATCAGCTCGGCCACGGTCTGGCCGTCGCGGGCGCCTTCGAGCAGTGCTGCGGAGATATAGGCCATGGCTTCCGGGTAGTTGAGTTTTACCCCACGTGCCAGGCGGCGTTCGGCCACCAGGCCGGCGGTGAAGATCAGCAGTTTGTCTTTTTCGCGGGGTGTCAGATCCATCGTTCAGGTGCTCCAGATTCTTGGGGGGACGGCCGTGCGGCCGAGCAGGGCCGGGCGCAACAGCTGCCAGAGTTCGATCAGCCAGGCGCGGGCGTGCAGGGCCTCGCTGGCCAGGCAGCGGGCCACCAGCAGGCCAGGTAATTGGGTCAAATCACCGCGCACCTGAGTGTTCAGGCTGCGGCAGTGCTCAAGCAGTTCGCTGTCGATTTCGCCGCTGATCAGCAGGGTGGCGAAGACCGGTTTGCCGTCCAGGCCGATGGGCGAGTCGAGCAGACCATCGCCGCCGACCACGCGCTGGCGTTCGTGCCAGAGCAGCTGGCCGTCGCGGCGGATATTCAGCTGCGCTTGAAAGTGGCCGGGGTCGAAGCGTTCGCCACTGGCCGGGCGGCCCAGGGCGACGATGTCCCAATAGAGCAGCTTGGCATCGCCGAGCAGCTCGATATCGGTGGTCAGCTCAGCCTGGGCGGCGGCGTAGACGATGGTTTCCTGCGGCAGCCATTCCAGGGTGGCACCGGCTTCCACGCGCAGTTTCAGGCTCTGGTAGGCCGGGCCAGCGGCGCGGTACCACTTGGCCGCGCCGGGGCTGGTCAACTGCGCCCAGGCGTTGGCGCCAACCGTGGCCGAGATATCCAGGCGATCGCCACCGGCGATGCCGCCGGGGGGATGGACGATGATGTGCTGACACACCTCGGGCCCTTCGGCATACAGGTGTTTCTGCACCCGCAGCGGGCCTTTATGGCGGCGCAAGGTCGGCCGTGTGCAGTCGCCATCGCGGCCATAGCCCAGCTCCAGCTCGGCGTGCCAGCTGGGGGTAAATACCGCGGCGGGTGCGTTCACGCCGCCACCCTGCTGCTGCGGTTTCGCCAGGCCTGAACTGCGGAATAAGCGCTCAGCAGGATCAGCCCCAGGCAAACCACCAGCCACCATTGCAGGTGCATGCCGTAGTAGGGCGGAGCATGCAGTGTGCCCTGAATCCACACCAGCGCCAGGCTCAGGGCCAGCACGCTGGCGCACAGGGCGCGGCCCCAGGAGCGGCAATAGGATCGCGGGCGCAATACCGCCAGCAGCACGCTGCATTCGGCCAGGACGATGGCGCAGAAAATCAGCACCGGCTTGAGTGGATAGACCGCTTCGCTGCCAACCGGCATGGCGCGCAGCATCCAGTAATCCGGCAGGCTGCCGGCCCAGATCACCAGTGCCATACCGACCAGTGCGGTAAGCGGGAGAAGAAGCGTGCGCAGGGGGGGCATTGGGGCCTCGAGTCCATGAGCGAAAGCCTGATTATGCGCAAAGTGCAGGTGCGGCGTCGCCATTCAGATTGCGACCAGGCCACGTACACCGTCGGTTTCCATGGTATCGCCACGGCCCTGCTGGACGATTTCGCCACGGCTCATTACCAGGTACTGGTCGGCCAGCTCGGCGGCAAAGTCATAGAACTGCTCGACCAGCAGAATGGCCATATCGCCGCGCTCGGCGAGCTTCTTGATCACTACGCCGATCTCCTTGATCACCGAGGGCTGGATGCCTTCGGTGGGCTCGTCGAGGATCAACAAGCGCGGCTTGCTGGCCAGTGCGCGGCCGATGGCCAGCTGTTGCTGCTGACCGCCGGAGAGGTCGCCGCCACGGCGTTGCTTCATCTCGCGCAGCACCGGGAACAGTTCGTAGATAAATTCCGGCACCACCTTGGCTTCGCTGCCGGGGAAGCGTGAAAGCCCCATCAGCAGGTTCTCTTCCACGGTCAGGCGGCCGAAAATTTCCCGGCCCTGGGGCACGTAGGCGATGCCGGCGTGCACGCGCTGGTGCGGCTTGAAGGCGGTGATGGGCTGGCCTTCCCAGTTGACTGCGCCTTGCTTGGCCGGGATCAGGCCCATCAGGCATTTCAGCAGGGTGGTTTTGCCCACGCCGTTACGGCCGAGCAGGCAGGTGACTTCGCCGACCTTCACGTCGAACGACAGGCCGCGAAGGATATGGCTGCCGCCGTAGTACTGATGCAGTTGCTCAACTTGCAGCATGTTCAGGCTCTCAATTCTGTGGAGTTTGGACGGTCGTCATCGCGGCATTAGCGGCCCAGATAAACCTCAATCACTCGTTCATCGGCCTGCACCTGTTCCAGCGAGCCTTCAGCCAGCACGCTGCCCTGGTGCAACACGGTGACGTGGTCGGCGATGGAGCCGACAAAGCCCATATCGTGCTCCACCACCATCAGCGAGTGCTTGCGCGCCAGCGACTTGAACAGCTCGGCGGTGAACTCGGTTTCGGCGTCGGTCATGCCCGCCACCGGCTCATCGAGCAGCAGCAGTTGCGGGTCCTGCACCAGCAGCATGCCGATCTCGAGGAACTGCTTCTGACCGTGGGACAACAGCCCGGCCGGGCGATTGCGCGAGGTATCGAGCTTGATCGTCTGCAGCACTTCATCGATGCGGTCTTTCTGTTCGCCGCTGAGTTTGGCGCGCAGGCTGGCCCATACCGACTTGTTGGTTTTCTGCGCCAACTCGAGGTTTTCGAACACGCTGAGCGCTTCGAACACAGTCGGTTTCTGGAACTTGCGACCGATGCCGGATTGGGCGATTTCCACTTCGCTCATCTGGGTCAGGTCGAGGGTTTCGCCGAAGTAGGCGACGCCGTTGTCCGGGCGGGTCTTACCGGTGATCACGTCCATCATGGTGGTCTTGCCGGCACCGTTGGGGCCGATGATGCAGCGCAGTTCACCGACGCCGATATACAGGGTCAGGTTGGTCAGCGCCTTGAAGCCATCGAAGCTGACGTTGATGTCTTCCAGGGTCAGGATGGTGCCGTGACGGACGTTCAGGCCCTTGCTCGCCATGGTGCTTGCGCCAATCGCATCGCGGCCGCTGCCGGCGGGGTCAAAGGCAGGTTCGAGCATAAATTCGGGTACCGGAGTGGCGCGCATCATTGCTCTCCTTTTTTACGCAATAGGCCGATTACGCCCTTGGGTAAGAACAGGGTTACGACAATGAAAAGGAAGCCCAGGGCGAACAGCCAATACTCGGGGAAGGCCACGGTAAACCAGCTCTTCATACCGTTGACTAAACCGGCGCCGAGCAGCGGACCGATCAGCGTGCCACGCCCGCCCAAGGCGACCCAGACGGCGGCTTCGATGGAGTTGGTCGGCGACATTTCGCTGGGGTTGATGATGCCCACCTGTGGCACATACAGCGCGCCGGCCAGACCACAGAGCACCGCGC
The DNA here is from genome assembly GCA_044240245.1 of Pseudomonas sp. Taxonomy (GTDB): domain Bacteria; phylum Pseudomonadota; class Gammaproteobacteria; order Pseudomonadales; family Pseudomonadaceae; genus Aquipseudomonas. Next base: position 4,899 of record JBIHZW010000227.1, read on the forward strand.
TGAGCACCCAGATAAACAGCTTGTAGCCGCGCGGGTCGTAGCCGCAGAACATCAGGCGGTTTTCCGCATCGCGCAGCGCCGTCAGCACGCGGCCGAACTTGCTGCGCGCCAGTGTCCAGCCCAGGTATAGGCTGGCGACCAGCAGCGCCACGGTGGCGAGAAACAGCACCGCGCGGGTGTGCGCCGAGGTGATGTCGAAGCCCAGAATCGTTTTGAAGTTGGTAAAGCCGTTATTGCCGCCGAAGCCGGTTTCGTTGCGAAAGAACAGCAGCATCCCGGCGAAGGTCAGCGCCTGGGTCATGATTGAGAAGTACACGCCCTTGATCCGCGAGCGGAAGGCGAAGAAGCCGAACACTAACGCCAGCAAACCGGGGGCCAGCACTACCAGGCATAGCGCCCAGAGGAAGTTGCTGGTGCCGTACCAATACCAGGGCAGCTCGGTCCAGGCGAGGAAACTCATAAAGGCCGGCAGGCCGTCACCGGCGGCTTCGCGCATCAGGTACATGCCCATGGCGTAACCGCCGAGGGCGAAGAATAGGCCGTGGCCGAGCGACAGCAGGCCGGCGTAACCCCAGACCAGATCGAGCGCCAGGGCGACGATGCAGTAGCAGAGGATTTTGCCAACCAGGGTCAGGGTGTAGGCCGACACATGCAGGGCGTTGTCCGCAGGCAACAGGTGCAGCAGCGGCATGGCGATCAGCAGGGTGAGTACCAGCAGGCCGATGGCGATGGACACTTGCGGGCCGAGCTTGGCGCTGGCTCGCGCCAGCAGCGTTTGGTTGAGTGGCATAGTCATCAGTCGATCACCCGTCCTTTCAAAGCAAACAGACCTTGCGGGCGTTTCTGAATAAACAGAATGATCAGCGCGAGGATAAGAATCTTGCCGAGCACGGCACCGATCTGCGGTTCGAGAATCTTGTTGGCGATGCCCAGACCAAAGGCGGCCATCACGCTACCGGCGAGCTGGCCGACACCGCCGAGCACCACCACCAGGAACGAGTCGATGATGTAGCTCTGCCCGAGGTCCGGACCGACGTTGCCGATCTGGCTCAGGGCCACGCCGCCGAGGCCGGCGATACCGGAGCCCAAACCAAACGCCAGCATGTCTACCCGGCCGGTCGGCACA
>JBIHZW010000228.1:0-6023 GCA_044240245.1 Pseudomonas sp.
CCAGCGCTGAAGATGTAGAAGTACAGGCGCGACTGGTTGGCCTTGATGCCGCAGGAGTCGATCAGGTAGCTGTGAATAAACTTCCAGTCTTCGTTGGTGAAGCGCTGGGTGTCCTTGTTAAGGATGATCTTAGCCAGGTACTGACCGAGGATCGGCGCGTTACCAGCGCCGCCGGCATGCACCTCGGAGAGGTCCATGATCTTCATCTTGCTGTAGTCGCTGAGGAAACCGCTGGTTTCGCCCTTGCGCGAGAAGCGGATGCGCCCCTCGATGTCCTTGTCTAGGTCGCCGAGCATGACCAGCGGCTCGATCAGGAATACTGGCTTGCTGTCCTTGCTCGGTGCGCGCAGCAGGTTGCTGCGAATCCAGCGCGTGGGGCGAAAATCCTGCTCGGCCACGGCCTTTTCTTCGTTATTGAATTCACTCAGGTAGAACTGCCGGGCGTTGTAGACCAGGGAGGCGACATCCAGGGCGATGTTCGAGCCGCAGCGGCCGAGGCCGATCAAACAGACCGAGGGGAAGTGCTGCACCCGCCGTTCGCTGTCGTCATCCTGCGGCGCTGGAGGGAACACCAGGCTGCGCAGGCCGTCTAGGTTATCGAGGATGCGATCAATGTCGCGCTCGGTGAAATACATGTACTGCTCGCCGCTGCTATCCAGTCGCATGGGGGGCTTGAGCGGGGAGGGGCGCTCAAGCGGCGCGAGCAGGGTATCAGCCAGGTCAGCCAGTGTGGCTTCGGTCGCGGGGGAGGTCACAGCGTCTTTTTTTGTTTTCATTTAGAGACATTCCGGCGGCTAACGAGGGTGGAGCGGCAAATGGCCATGTTTCGCTCAACAGGCTTGTTTGTAGCATGAAAAATAGAAAATCTCGCTGTTTCACCCGGTTTTACTGAGGCATATCCGGAGTTTTTCCGATGCGCTTTGTGACCTGTGTGCTTGCCTGAGCGCCCATTACCCGGCATACACGCAACAAATAGTCACAGACAGCATAGTCGCAAGGCTCTAGATTGCGCCTGCACATGCTGGATACGGCGGCTGGCTACGTGCCACCGACCTGCTTCGATAACAACAAATAGAGATGGATCCCATGCAGCAGCAGTCCCTACAAGCGGCGAATGCCTGGCGCATTCTGTTCCTGCTTTTTCTCGCCAACCTGTTCAACTTCTTTGACCGCACCATTCCGGCGATCATCATCGAGCCGATCCGCATGGAATGGGATCTCAGTGACCTGCAGCTGGGCTTGATCGGTACCGCCTTTACCATCGTCTATGCGATTGCCGGCATTCCGCTGGGGCGTATGGCTGACACTGGTGCGCGGCGCAAGATCATGGGCTGGGGCCTGGCAGTCTGGAGCGGGTTGACCGCAGTCAACGGCCTGGCCTGGAACTTCTGGAGCTTCCTGCTGATTCGCATGGGCGTCGGCATTGGCGAGGCCAGCTATGCGCCGGCGGCCAACTCGCTGATCGGCGATCTGTTCCCGGCACACAAGCGTGCACGGGCCATGGGCATCTTTATGCTCGGCCTGCCGATTGGCCTGCTGCTGGCGTTCTTCACCATTGGTGCGATGGTCAAGGCGTTCGACAGCTGGCGTGCGCCATTCTTTATTGCCGCTGTGCCGGGGGTGATCCTCGCGCTGTTTATGTTCTTCATCAAGGAACCCAAGCGCGGCGCGGCCGAGCTGGTGCAGTCGCGCACCACGCCGGTGGAAAAACCCCTGCGCAAGGTCATGGCGATCCGCACCTTCTGGTGGCTGGTGATGGCCGGCCTGGCCTTCAACTTCGCCACCTATGCCTGTAACTCGTTCATGGTGCCGATGCTGCAGCGCTACTTCCTGATGCCGCTGGAGCAGGCGGCGATGGCTACCGGGGTAATCGTCGGTTTGACCGGCCTGGTTGGCCTGACCCTGGGCGGCTGGCTGGCGGACAAGATTCACCAGCGCTGGCAGACCGGGCGTTTGCTATTTGCCGCGCTGAGCATGTTGATTGCTTCCACGGCCACGGGTTATGCCCTGTTGGCCGGGCGGGTGGAAATCGCGGTGTTCGTGGCGCTGTTCAGCATCGGCTGGCTGTTTGCCTACAACTTCTACACCTGCGTCTATACCGCGATTCAGGATGTGATTGAGCCGCGTCTGCGTGCCACCGCCATGGCGCTGTTCTTCGCTGGCCTGTACCTGCTCGGAGGTGGCCTTGGCCCATTGGCGGTGGGCATGCTGTCGGATCACTATTCCCACGCGGCGATGCTCGCGGCCGGGGCCAGTGAAATGAACGAAACCTTCAAGGCCGTCGGTCTGCACAACGCCATGTACCTGATCCCGGTGGCCTTGCTGCTGACCATGGTGGCGCTGCTGCAGGCCTCGCGCTGCTTCGTCGCCGATGCCGCGAAAATGCAGCAAGGCATGCAGCTGCAGCCCGCCACCTAAGCTGTTTTACCTGGCCGTTCGGCATGCGCCGGACGGCCGGGCAACGGTTAAATCCTGTGCAATACTCAGTCGCACTGCTGTCACGCAACTGCGACTGAGGACAACCACCATGGGCACTTCCCGCCTTGTGCTGGGCCACAGCAATGCGCTTGGCGAACACCCCCTGTACAACCTCCTGGCTCAGTGTCCACTGAGTTTGCAGCCGATTGATGCACCTGACCTGTTGCCGGATGAACTGGCGCTGGTGCTGCTTGATGAACGGCTACTGGCGCTGCGGCCGTTGGCCGACTGGCTGGGTTGTGGCGCGATTCTGGTGGGCTGCATGGATCAGCCCGGCGTATTGCCCTTGCCGCCGCACGCCAGTGTCGAGGAACTGTCGGCGCTGCTGCGTTTTGCCGGCGAGCAGTACAACCTGCGCCATCAGACCGAGCAACTGGCCGCCGCCCTGGCGGGCAAGCATGATGACCTGAGCAAGCTGGTGGACGTGGGCCTGGCGCTATCGGCCGAGCGTGACCTGGACCGCTTGCTGGAAAAAATCCTTATCGAAGGGCGGCGCTTGTCCAACAGCGACGCCGCCTCGCTGTTTCTGGTCAGCCGCCGCCCGGATGCGCCCGCGCAGCTGATCTTCAAGCTGACGCAGAACGGCACGCTCAGCCAGAACAGCTTTCAGGACCAGCGCATGCCGCTGAGCAAGGCTTCGATTGCCGGCTACGTCGCGCTGACCAGCAACGAGCTGAATATCGAGGACGTGTACGCGATTGCCGCCGATGCGCCGTATCGCTTTAACCGCTCCTTCGACCTGCAGATGGGCTACCGCACCATGTCGATCCTGGCGATTCCCATGCGCAACCATCGCCATGAAGTGGTCGGCGTTCTGGAATTTATCAACCGTCAGCGCAAGGGCAGCGAGCAGCTTGAGCCAGAGCTGATTGCCTTCGATGAAGAAACCGCCGTGTCTTTGCGTGCATTGGCCAGCCAGGCGGCGGTGGCGATCGAGAATCGCCAGTTACTGGATGACATCAGCCGGCTGTTTGACGGCTTCGTGCAGGCCTCGGTGTTTGCCATCGAACAGCGTGATCCGACCACCAGCGGTCATTCCTTTCGGGTAGCCGAACTGTGCCTGACCCTGGCCAATCAGTTGCCCCATGCCCCAGATTCGCGCTTGCGCGAGCAGGCGCTAAGCGTCGATGGTTTGCGCGAGCTGCGCTACGCCGCCTTGCTGCATGACTTCGGCAAGGTCGGGGTGCGCGAGCATGTGCTGGTAAAAGCCAAGAAGCTCGCCGAGCCGGTGCTGGAAAACCTGCGTTATCGCGTCGCCCTGGCCCAGGAAAACCTGCGTAACCAGACCCTGCGCAAGATGCTGCATGCCTACCGGCATCAGGGCGGCCTGAGTGATGAGCGGCGTCTGCAAATGGAAGCCGAGCTGGCCTATGAGTGCGAGCGGCTGGAGCGCTACCTGAACAACATCATTCAGGCGAACGAGCCGAGCATGCTCAGCGAAGGAGATTTTCAGCATCTGCAGGAAGTGCAGGGCGAGCTGGTCAAGGCCCCCGGCAATTGCCTGGTCAGCCTGCTTAGCGAGGGCGAATTCAGCGCCCTGGCGGTGCGCAAAGGCAGTTTGACCACGGCTGAGCGCGAAGAGATTGAGCGGCATGTGGTGCACACCCAGCAGTTTCTCAGCCTGATTCCCTGGACTCCGGACCTGCAGGGCGTACCGCATATCGCCGGGGCGCACCACGAAAAACTCGACGGCAGTGGTTACCCCAAAGGCTTGATCGGCGATGCGATTCCCTGCGCTTCACGGATCATGACCATCTGCGATATCTACGATGCCTTAACTGCGGCGGATCGCCCCTACAAACCGGCAATGCCGCTGGAACGGGCGCTGGATATTCTCAAGAGTGAGGCGCAGAGCGGTTTGCTCGATGCCGAACTGGTGCAGCTGTTTATCGCCAGCCGCTGCTTCCAGGTGACGGGTGCGCCGGGCTCGCACACCACCTCACCGTTCAGCCATCACGTGTGTGATTACGAGCCCTCCTGTACCCGTGAACATCCCCACACTCATTGACGTTGGGATATTGGCCTCTATCACTTGCTTCTAAGCGCCTGCTGATAGCGGGTATCCAGGCTTTGGCTTGGGCCGCTGGCGTTCTTATCGATGTACAGATAGACCGGCTGCAGACGCTGCAGGCGTTCATCTATTCCTGGGTGCACCTTGAGAAAGCTGGTGAGCGCAGCATCGTTCTGCCGGGTGGTGCCCAGGGTCTGCAGTACGCCGGCCAGGCCGTAGGCGTCATAGCCGGCGCGGGTGGCGATTACCGCGCCCATGGCGTCGGCTTCGTATTCATCACCACGGTCCAAGCCGCGGCTGTAAAGGTCGCTGACGCTGCGGGTAAAACGGTCGGTCAGCTCGCCGGCCTGACTGCCGCCCTTGTCGGCGGCCCCGGCTTGCACAGCGAGGGTGGCTAGGTCGGTAAGCAGGCCGGTTTGCGCCTGTTGCTGAATGGCCTTGAGGTGATGCTGCTGCACCACGTGGGCGACTTCATGGGCCAGCACGCCGGCCAGTTCGGCCTCGCTGTTCATCCGCGTCAGCATGCCGCTAGTGATAAACACGTAACCGCCGGGTGCCGCATAGGCGGCTACCTGCGGGCTGTCGAGTACGACGAAACGCCAGGGCAGGTCGGGGCGCTCGCTGTGTTGGGCGACCCATAAGCCGACGCGGTTGACGTAGGCCTGCAGCGGCGGATTGTTCAGCACCGCCGCTTTGCTCAGCAAGATAGTGGCGGTGTTCTGCCCGATCACCCGCTCTTCATCGACGCTTTTCTGGCCCATGTTGGTCAGGTGCTGGCCGGCGCTGGCCAGTTTGCCCAGATCGACGCCCTGAATCTGCATGCCTTCCATGCCCTGGCAGGCGCTGAGGCTGACAACCAGGCCGAGCAGGCTGACGCATTTGAGTAATACGGCTGTTTGCATGTCGCTCTCCTCTCGGCGTATTAGCGGGCGTAGGGCAGGTTCTGACTGCGCAGGCCGCCTTGCTGGGCGAAGCTGCGTGCCTCACTCGGGCTGGCGGCGAAGGCATCCAAGCTCTGCACGCTGGCCGAGGTGTTGGCACTGCCGCTGCGCAATTCTTCGTCGCTGATGCCGCGAATCCCGGTGGCTACGCCGCTGGCGGGGGAGGCCTGGTTGCCGAGCTTGAGCAGGCTGCCCAGGTCATTGCTGCGGCTGGCTTGGGCATCCTTGGCAAAGCGCAGGCTGAGCAGTGGCAGCCAGCCGCGCTGGCCGCTTGAAGTCTCCACCTGATACCAGCCGCCCTGGCGTTCCAGCACCAGTACCTGCGTCTGTTTGCCGACCTGGCCGACACTGGCGGCCGAGGCGCTGGGGTCGGCGCGCAGGGCGCTGTCCTGCAGGGTCTGCGCCTGGCGTACTTCGGCCAGCGCCGAGAAGCCGTAGAAGCTGAATATCAGCGCCGCAAGGGCACTGCAGAGGCCTTTATTCATCATGTCTCCTTCGCGGTTCGTAGAGCATTACGGCTTCGGCGCGGCCTTTTACCTGGTGTTCGCCCTGGGGCACGAAGTCCAGATCGAGCGTGCAGGCCTCACGGGTGG
>JBIHZW010000229.1:0-5983 GCA_044240245.1 Pseudomonas sp.
GCCGCTGATGATCGGCGGCGCGACCACCTCGAAAGCCCACACCGCGGTGAAGATCGAGCCCAAGTACCAAAACGACGCAGTGGTCTACGTCACCGACGCCTCGCGCGCGGTCGGCGTGGCCACTCAGTTGCTGTCCAAGGAACTCAAGGCCGACTTTGTCGAGCGCACCCGCCTCGACTACATCGAAGTGCGCGAGCGCACCGCCAACCGCAGCGCCCGCACCGAACGCTTGAGCTACGCCAAATCGGTAGAGAACAAGCCAAAGTTCGACTGGGCGACCTATCAGCCAACCGTGCCGAGCTTTACCGGCGTGAAGGTGCTGGAGAATATCGACCTGAATGTCTTGGCCGAATATATCGACTGGACGCCGTTCTTTATCTCCTGGGACCTGGCCGGCAAATTCCCGCGCATCCTTACCGATGAAGTGGTGGGCGAAGCCGCCACCGCGCTGTATGCCGACGCTCAGGAAATGCTGAACAAGCTGATCGACGAAAAGCTGATCAGTGCCCGTGCGGTGTTCGGTTTCTGGCCGGCCAACCAGGTGAACGACGATGATCTGGACGTCTACTCAGGCAACGGCGAGAAACTGGCCACCCTGCACCACCTACGCCAGCAGACCATCAAGCCGGACGGCAAGCCGAATTTCTCCCTGGCCGACTTCGTCGCGCCGAAAGACAGCGGTATTACCGATTACGTCGGCGGCTTTATCACCACCGCCGGTATCGGCGCCGAAGAAGTGGCCAAGGCCTATCAGGACGCCGGCGACGACTACAACTCGATCATGGTCAAGGCCCTGGCCGACCGCCTGGCCGAAGCCTGCGCCGAATGGCTGCACCGCGAAGTGCGCACCAACTACTGGGGTTATGACCCGGAAGAAGCACTGAGCAATGACGAGCTGATCAAGGAAGCCTACAAAGGCATCCGCCCCGCTCCCGGCTACCCTGCCTGCCCTGACCACACCGAGAAGAAAACCCTGTTCACCCTGCTCGACCCGGCGGCCGAGTTCAACAAGGCCGGCGCCAGCGGTGTATTCCTCACCGAGCACTACGCCATGTTCCCGGCGGCAGCGGTGTCCGGCTGGTACTTCGCCCATCCGCAGGCGCAGTACTTCGCCGTCGGCAAGATCGACAAAGACCAGGTGGAAAGCTACACCGCGCGCAAGAAGCAGGATCTCAACGTCAGCGAACGGTGGCTGGCGCCGAACCTGGGCTACGACAACTAAGCAGCCCAAACCGCGAATAAAGCCAATGACTGCCGAGCCTCGTGTTTTTACGAGCGCTCGGCAGTGCTACTGCGGCTTGTTGCGCCCCTGCACCAGCCCCATACGCGAGCGGATACGTGACAGCGCCACATTGGTGATGCCCAGGTAACTGGCCACATGCTGCAGCGCAATACGCGGCGCCAGGGCGGCGCGCTGCTGCAGGAACAAGCGGTAGCGTTCGCCGGCATCCAGTAACAGCAGCTCGGCTTCCCGCTGGGTACTGCGCTCCAGCACCGCACGAATGCCGTCGCTGAGAATTTCCTGTACCACCGGTAACTCAGCCTGCCAACGGCGCAGCACCTCATAGCGCAACTCCAGCAGCACGGTCGGCTCCAGGGTCACTATGCCCACCGCACTGGTGACGGCATAAGGCGGCGTGCCCCACCCGACCCAACTTCCTTCTTCATTGAAAGCCGCATTGCGCTCCAGCCCCTGTTCGGACAGGTGCACCACGCGCAGCAGGCCGCTAACCACGAACCAGCAACGGTCACTAAGTTGCCCTGGCCGCAGCACCGTCTGATTGGCCCCATAGCTCTGGCGCGGCAGGCTCTGCCAGAGCTCGGTAAGTTGCGGGTACTGCTCGAGCATGCCGAGCAACTGCGGCGCGCAGGCCAGGCAGTCATAGAGGGAATCTGAGGACATTGATAAACCGAGGTTAATGCGCAGCCGGTGGCGCAGGCATGAAGCTAGCACCACCTCGTTCTGGATGACACCTCACATGCACCCGCTCAAACAATCCGCACCGTTAAATACCGACATAAAACCGCGACACAGCGGCCTGAACTGGGCGCACCTCGGCGCCCTGCTCATGATCTCTGGCTGGGCAACGCTGGGGCTTTACGCAGACTGGAGCAGCTTCGTGCTGCTGGGCGGCGGCTTGCTTCTGGTACTGCTCTGGTTCGCCCTGTGGGAATGGCGCTGGCCGCACCGCCCGGACTGGCAGGCCCGGCCCGCCGACCGCAAGCGTGATGGGCTATTTATGCTGGCACTGTTAGCCACCGATGCCCTGGCCGATACGTTGATACGCAGCCTGGTGATGCTGTTTAACGCCGATGCCCAGGGCCCCGCCACGGGGCTTTCGCTGTGGCTGGCGGTACCCGCAGCGGCGCTGCTAGGTGAGTTTGGCGACTACTGGCTGCACCGTTACAAGCATCGCGGTGGCTGGCTGTGGCGCGTGCATTTCGTGCATCACCGCCCCAGCGCCCTGAACGTCAGCAACAACTTCACCACACACCCGCTGGACCTGCTGCTGCGCAAGTCGGTGCATATACTGCCGCTCTGGTTATTGGGCTTCGAACCCATGGCCATCGCCCTGGCGGCGCTGTTCTCGCAGACCCAGTCGTTCGCCACTCATGCCAATAGTCGCGGCACTATGGGCTGGTTGAACTATCTGATTGGCAGTGCCGAACTGCACCGCTGGCATCACAGCGTAAATATTGCCGAGGCGCAGAATTTCGGCACCGCGCTACCGCTCTGGGACCAGCTGTTCGGCACCTTTCGCTGGCGCGGCGGCGAGCCTATTGCGCTGGGTGTAAAAGCCAGCGCCCAGCAGCCTGATGAGCACGATATTCGTGGCCTGCTCAGCTATCCGTTCAGCCGTTTGCGTCCGGCCAAGAGCCCTGCCCATACAGAGCGGGCTGCGCAGCGGTAAAGGGACGAGGGCTGCGACGCTTAAGCGTCCCACCAAGGCTTCAGCTCAGGCGCGAAGTCGACTTGCGGATGATCTTGATCGAATGTTTGAGCGTCGGCTTGCGCGTAACGCTGATGGCCTTGCGGCTCACCGTGTCGATGGTGATATTCCAGAAACCGCTGCTAGGTACGGTGATCTTCGCCGGAAAGGTGTCGAACGCGCCGCCGTGATAGGTATGCCGGCCGCCATTCTTGAAGCTGCGGAAGTTCGCATCGCTCATCAGGCGGATATTGCAGGTCTGCGAGCACTCGATGACGACGACGTCGTCTTCATTGAGGTGTTCACGCTGGTGTATGAATTTCATGCTGTGTCCCCACACATTTTTCCGGGGCGCGACCATAGCACAGCAGCGCCTAGCCAAGCTGATGGATTGCCAGCTAACCTTAGTCGGTCGGCCGCACTCAAGCGGCAATATCCTCAGTATCAATCATGTCCGGACAAGGATGCTCCCATGCCACGTCGGCTTTTGCTGCTTCTCCCTCTGCTTCTCCCTCTGTTTATTAGCGGTTGCAGTTCTCCCAGTCACTTCGAGGCTGTGCAACCGTCCAGCCCGCAGCAGGCGGTGCTCTACCTGTATCGCCCGGAAGCCAGCAACCCAGGGCTGATGCAGCCGCTGCGCTACGACTACCCGGAAGTATTTATCGACGGCCAGAGCATTGGCACGCTGAAATTCAACAGCCATCGGCATGTAGAGCTAGCACCAGGCAAGCACAGCGTACGCATAACCGGGCTGAGCCCAGCAGCCAAGTGGGAACCCCGCGATATCGAACAATCGCTCACCCTAAAACCGGCACAAATCACCTACCTGAAGCTCAATGTGCAGTACCAGCTGGATGAAATGGTCCTGGGCCAGCCCGGGCCCCGCTATAACATCCGCCTGACGCCGATGCGCAGCGAAGACGCCGTCTACGAAATTCGCCACACCAAGCCGCAATAGCCTGAGGAGAACCTGCATGCTTACCATCAAAGATTTGGGACTTCTACTGCTCAGCGCTGCACTACTCAGCGCCTGCAGCAGCCAGGGGCAGAACGAAGCGCTGACGAGCGAAGCCCGCACCGGCCAGGTCACTCAGGAAGGCGTACCGGGTGGCGTGGCCACTCAAGTCGAAGAGATCAACGCCGTGGTCAGCGCTATCAACTACGCCACCAGCAGCGTCACCCTGGAAGATGCGCAGGGCCATCAGCGCAGCTTCACCGCCAGCCCGGAAATGATCAACTTCCCGCAGTTGAAAGTCGGCGACAAGGTCAATGCCACCGTCGTTTTAGAACAAGTGGTGTATTTGCGTGAGCCAGGCGAGTCCAGTGCAGACAGCGCCGCTGCCGTGGTCGCCACAGCGCCTGCTGGTACCAAGCCAGGCATGCTGGTTGCCGATAGCGTCGAGATCACCGCCGTGGTTAAAGGTATCGACACCGTCCTACAAACCGCCACCCTTGAGTTCGCCGATGGCTCCCGCAAAACTGTAAAGGTCCGCCCCGACGTACAGCTCAAGACCGAACACCTCAATCGCCAGGTGGTCATTCGCCTGAGTTCGGCGCTCGCCCTGCGCGTACAAGCCCAGTAACCCATACCGCTCGCGGACTCAGGTCCGCCGAGCCGGTCGCGCTTCGCCGCCCCCGCGCACAGTGGTAGCATGCGCGCCCCATGCATATTCACGACTTTCACCAACGCCTCACCGATCTCGGTGCCAAGCCCATGCACATCGGGCGGATTACCCGTGCCTGGCTGCGCGGCATGCCGCTGGATACCGGTACGCGTAATCAGAAGACCGAGAACTTTCTGCCGCTGGCGGTGCGTAATGCCCTGCCGGAAATAAGCCTCGAACTCGATGGGCTGGCCCGTTTGAACTCCGAGCACCCGGCCAGCGATGGCTCGGCACGCTTGCTGGTGGAGCTGGCCGACAAGCAGATGGTGGAAAGCGTGCTGCTGCCGCGCGATGGCCTGTGCGTATCGAGCCAGGTCGGTTGCGCGGTGGGCTGCGTGTTCTGCATGACCGGCAAGAGCGGCCTGCTGCGCCAGCTAAGCACCGCCGAGATCGTCGCCCAGGTAGCCCTGGCACGGCGCTTCCGAGCGGTTAAGAAAGTGGTGTTTATGGGCATGGGCGAGCCAGCGCATAACCTGGATAACGTGCTCGAAGCGATCAACCTGCTCGGCACCGAGGGCGGCATCGGTCAGCGCAACCTGGTGTTCTCCACCGTCGGCGATCCACGGGTGTTCGAGCGTTTGCCGCAGCAGCAAGTCAAGCCGGCGCTGGCCCTGTCGCTGCACACAACCGATGCCGAACTGCGCCAGACGCTGCTACCACGCGCGCCGCGCATTGACCCTGAAGAGCTGGTGGAGCTAGGCGAAACCTACGCGCGGCAGATCGATTACCCGATCCAGTACCAGTGGACCCTGCTCAAGGGCATCAACGACAGCCAGGAGGAAATGGACGGCATCCTGCGCTTGCTCAAAGGCAAGTACGCGATCATGAACCTGATCCCCTACAACAGCCTGGAAGCCGATGAGTTCCAGCGCCCTGATGGCGACCGCATCGTGCAGATCGTGCGTTACCTGCACAGCCGTGGCGTGCTGACCAAGGTGCGCAACTCGGCGGGCCAGGACATTGATGGCGGCTGCGGACAACTGCGTGCACGGGCAACCGAGCTGCTTGATCGACGCAAAAGCCGCGCATAAGTGATGACTGCACTGTTGGCGTCGCGGCTAAAGCCCCACCCACACAAAGTAAGCGCCATAAAAAATGCCCGCAGATCGCGGGCATTTATATTTAGCCTTCTACTTAGTAGTAGGCGTTTTCCTTGTTGGTGTGGTCGGTCACATCACGCACACCTTTCAGTTCGGGAATGCGCTCAAGCAGGGTTTTCTCGATGCCTTCCTTGAGCGTCAGATCGACCTGGCCGCAGCCCTGGCAACCGCCGCCGAATTTCAATACGGCGATGCCGTCGTCAACCACGTCGATCAGGCTGACTTCGCCGCCATGGCTAGCCAGGCCGGGGTTGATCTCGGTCTGCAGGTAGTAGCTGATGCGCTCGTT
>JBIHZW010000230.1:0-5982 GCA_044240245.1 Pseudomonas sp.
CGCTGTCATCCGCGATCAAGCGGTCGGCCGTAACGTATTGGGCATCGGTGACCAACGCCATGTTCTTCTGCGCGATGTAGGGGATGAAGAAGGCAAACTTATCGCGCTCGGCGGTTCTGATGCCGGATACGCTCATGGGCAGCGAGCCTTCCTCCAGCCCCTTCCATATACGTGCGCGGGGCCGTTCGATGTAGTCGAAGCTGTAACCGCCTCTATTTTTCAGCTCATCGACCACGTCCTTGTCGATGCCGGCGCCATTTGAGTAAAGGTAGCCAGCTTCGTAAAAGGCGACCTTATAGGTGGTGTCGAGCAACTCCTGCGCTGCGGCTTTGCCGCTGCCTGGCAGCATGGCCATGCTGCAGATCAGGACCCTGAGCCACGCGTGGAGCATTTTGGGGGTGGCCATGCAGGTCGCTTCCTTGAGGTGCTCACGGGGAGAAGTGTGAGCGGAGTGAACTGCAGTGTAGTTGGCATCTGTACGCTGTCCTGGCGCCCGGTGTACGTCAGGCTACGACGAGCAGCTGATTTCCAGATGTTTGCCCCATTCCGGTGGGCGCTGGGCGTAGCGTTCGTAGCCGGGTTGTTCATCGAAGGGCCGTGACAACACCTGATGCAGTTCACGCACCGGGGCGTAGTCGCCCTGTTCGGCGGCCTCGATCACCTGCTGCGCCAGGTAGTTACGCAAAATGTACTTGGGATTGGCCGCGTGCATACGCGTGCGGCGTTGCGTCTGGTCGTCGCCATTTTGTGCGCTGCGCGCCAGGTAGTCGGCGGCCCAGGCGTCGAAACCGGCCAGGTCGGTAAAGTCGTCACGCAGGCGCGCCACGGCTTGCGCTGCTGGGCTGTCGCCGAGTTCGCGGAAGAACAGCGTGTAATCCACCGCGCTGCTCTGCATCAGTTGGAGCAGGCGTTGTACCAGGGCTTCGTCGCCTTCATCGGCGCTGAGCAGACCGAGGCGTTTGCGCATCAGGTCGAGGTAATGCGCCTGGTACAGCGGCAGGAACAAGCCGAGCGTTTCACGCAGCGCGTCGACATCGACCAGCGGCACCAGGGCCTGGCCGAGGGCGGCGAGGTTCCACTGGGCAATCGGCACCTGATTGCTGAAGCTGTAGCGGCCGGTGTCATCGGAGTGGTTGCAGATATGTTTGGCGTCGAAATCATCGAGGAAGGCATATGGGCCGTAATCGAAGGTGATGCCGAGAATCGACATATTGTCGGTGTTCATCACCCCATGACAGAAACCGTAGGCCTGCCAGTAGGCGATCATCGTGGCGTTGCGTTCGATGATCTCGCGGAACATCGCCAAGTACGGCTGCTCCTGCTGCAGGCAGTCGGCGTAATGGCAGTGCAGCACATGCTCGGCCAGCTGTTTGAGCTGCTCATGCTGCTGGGTGTAATAGAAGTACTCAAAGTGGCCGAAACGCACATGGCTGGGCGCCAGGCGCAACACCATCGCCGCAGTTTCCTGCTTCTCGCGCCACACTGGCGTGCTGGAGCCGGTCACGCACAGCGCCCGCGAGCTGGGGATGCCGAGGGCGTGCAGGTGTTCGCTGGCAAGAAATTCGCGGATCGATGAACGCAGCACCGCGCGGCCGTCGCCCATGCGTGAGTAAGGCGTTTGCCCGGCGCCTTTCAGATGCAGGTCCCAGTACTCGCCGGCCTCGTTGACCACTTCGCCGAGCAGCAGGCCACGCCCATCGCCCAGGCGCGGGTTGTAGCCGCCGAACTGATGCCCGGAATAGACCATGGCGCGCGGCTCGGCCGTGCTCCACAGCTTGTGCCCGGCGAAGATCTGCGCAAATACCTCGCTGTCGGCTTCGCTTGGCTGCAGATCGAGCAACGCCATGGCGGCTGGGCTGGCTACGACCAGGCGCGGCTCGGCAATCGGCTCGGGCAGCACGTGGCTGGAGAAAGCGTCGCCGAGGCGGGCAAAACGGTTGTCGAACTGCAGCTCGATAAGCGACTTCACGGTCAGGCTCCAGCCGGGCAGGTGCGGCCCGGCAGTGGTGAGGTGGCGGCCCGCACCAGCGGGCCTGGCGGCACGTTACTGTGGGTCGATTGCCGGTGCTGGCGCGGTCGGAGGCAGTTGCCCCTGTTGCGCATCGGCCGCCGCAGTGGCTGCAACCATTTGCCCGCTGGTCAGGTTGAGTTCCTGGCCGTGCAGGTTCTTGATCATCACCTCGACCTGGTTGAAGGCCATTTCCACGTTGTTTTCGCGGAAGGTCAGCGCGATACGCGTAAGGATCTCGTCGGTGGCGGCGTTGCGGTCGCCCAGTTCGCGCACGTGGAAACGCAGCTCGTAGTCGAAGGTGCTGGCGCTGATGGTCAGGAAGAACAGCAGCGGCTCCGGATCGCGCAGCACGCGCGGGTTCTCGATGGCGGCCTGCATCATCAGCTTGCGCGCCAGCGGCAGGTCGGTTTCGTAGGCTACGCCGACCTTGATGATCACGCGGGTAACCGTGTCGTTGAGCGACCAGTTGATCAGTTGGTCGGTGACGAAGGTCTTGTTCGGCACGATGATTTCTTTGCGGTCGAAATCGGTGATGGTGGTGGCGCGAATGCGGATCTTGCTGACCGTGCCGGACAGGTTGCCGATGGTCACCACGTCGCCGATGCGCACCGGGCGCTCGAACAGGATGATCAGGCCGGAAATAAAGTTGGCGAAGATCTCCTGCAAGCCGAAGCCCAGGCCCACCGACAGCGCGGCTACCAGCCACTGCAGCTTGTCCCAGCTGACGCCGAGGGTCGACAGGGTGGTGACAAAGCCGATGGCTACGATCAGGTAGGACAGCAGAGTGGTGGTGGCGTAGGCGCTGCCCTGGGCCAGCTTCAGCCGTGACAGCACCAGCACTTCAAGCAGGCCGGGCAGGTTGCGCCCCAGGGCGATGGTGATGCCGATGATGACCAAGGCACCGAGCACATCACTGAGGCTGATCGGCACCAGGGTAGCGGCATCGCCGGTGCCGCTGCTGTATTCGTACAGGGCGATATTGTCGAGGTAGGCGAATACCGAAATCAGGTCCGCCCAGACCCAGTACAGACCGGCGATAAAGGTACCGAGCAGGGCCAGGCGGATCAGGCGCAGCGACTGCTGGTTGACCTGCTCGATATCCAGGGTCGGTTCCTCGACCACGGTTTCCGTGCCTTCGCCGCTGTCCTTGCTCTGCGCCAGGCGTTTGGCCGTGGCGCGCTGGTAGGCCAGGCGGCGTGCCGCAACGCCCAGGCCACGGATGAAGGTGGCTTCAATCACCAGCCAGATCACCAGCAGGTACAGAGTGTTGATTAGGCGGTCGCTGAGTTTCAGCGCGGTGTAGTAGTAGCCGAGGCCGACCGCGACGATCAGCGCCAGCGGCAGCAGGCTAAGGGCCATGCCGATCAGCATGCGGAAAGCCGAGGCATGTTCGCGGGCCGGGCCGGTAAGCAGCAGCTTATGCAGCAGCCAGACCATCAGCGCGTAGCAGGTCAGCACCACGGCCAGGCCGATCACGTCATCACCCAGGCCGGCCGGCTGGTGTTTGGCCACCGTCACTACGGCCACCATGGCCATGACTACCAGGCCCAGGCGACGCACTTGGCGATGGAGGAAGGCCACCTGCGAGCGGCCCCAGCGGAAGTGCAACTCGGCCACGCCGCCATCGGCGAGGATGCGATACAGGGTGTAGAACACCAGCCAGGCCTGGGCCATCTGGAACAGCGCCTCACCCAGGTTGGCGTTCTGCCCGCGGGCGTCCATCTGCAGGGCAAAGCCGCACAGCGCCAGGAACAGCGTGCCGGGTAGCGCCAGCAGCACGTTGAGCATGATCGCCATCGGCGTGTGCAGCTGGCTGTCGCGTTTGAAGTGGCCGATGTCCTGATGCAGCTCGGCGAGCTTGCGGTACAGGTAGCCGCGGCGCCACAGCAGCACGCCAATCAGCAATAGCAACGGCAGAAACAGCAGCGGTCGCTCGGTCAGGCCAGCACCCAGCTGGCGCAGGTTGGCACCCCAGGGCAGATCGGCAATCTGCCGCTCCAGCAGGCGCGGGACGGATTTGAACCACTCCAGATCCAGCGGCTTGTTGCTGGGGATCCAGAACATCTGCTCGTCGAGAGTGGCGCGCAGGGCTTCGGCGGTGGTTTTCAGCTGTTTCTGATTCAGTTGCAGGGTGATCGACTCGTTGAGCAGAGCGTTCAGCTCACGGTTCAGGCGGTCGATCAGCTCGCGGCGAGTGTTGATGATTTCCAGCAGGTCGGTGTGCAGCGCCTGGTTATTCGGCTCACTGGCCTGGTTGCTGAGCAGAGTGTCGACATACACGCTGGGGTTGTTGATGGCTTCGCGCTGCTGGTTGAGCTCGAATTGGTACAGGCGCAGGTCGGCGATCTGGTCGGGTAGGTTGCTGTCGAGCTTCAGCGTTGGCAGAGCCTGCTGCTGTTTATAAAGGATGCGCGAGAGCAGCAGGCTGCCTTGCAGCACGCTGATTTGCTCTTCCAGGGCCTGGTCGCTCTGGCTCAGGCTGTCCAGTTGCTGCTTGGTTTGCAGGTTCAGGCGGGTCAGCTCGTTGAGCCGGTCGGTGGCGCGCAGCAGGTAGTCGGAGAGCTTCAGGTTGAGCGCGCTTTCCTGCGCCAGCAGGCTATCGGTGCCGGCCTTTTCAGCCTCGCGGGACTGTTCGGCGAGGGTTTGTTCGGACAGGTTACGGCGTTTTTCGTTGATCAGATTCTGCAGATCGAGCAGTTCCTGTTCGAGGCGTTTGATACGTTCTTCCAGCAGGCTGCGGCGGCTGTTGCCGAGGTCCTGCAGCAGGTTGTTACCGGCCAGCTCCTGGCGGCGCAGATTGGTTTGCGCATCGAGCTTGGCCAGCTCGGCATTCAGCTGGTTGCGGCGTTCGCTGCTCAACGGTTTGCTGGCGTCGCGGCCGCTTTTCAGGGTGTTGTTGATTTCCTGGCTGCGGGTCTGGTTGCCGCTGATTTCTGCCTGCGCGCGCTCCGGGCGGGTCTGGGCGGTGATCACCAGGCTGTTGGCGTCGATGATCTGCTTCTGCCACTCGTTGAGTTGCGCGTTGCGTTCGGCCAGCAGCTGTTCGAGCTGCGGCAGTGCGCTTTTGCCATAGCGCAGGCTGACCTGGGTGGGCGTGCTGTTTTTCAGCCGTTCGTAATCGCGCTGCGCCTCGCCAATCAGGCGTGGGGCTTGCTGCAGCTGTTTTTGAAGGTCGGCCAGACGCTTTTCGCTGTCAGCTTTCTCGTCCAGCAGTGCCAGGGTTTTCTCCAAGGTCTGCTTGACGGCCAGCTGCTCGGCTTCCGGCAGCTTGCGATCGGCCAGGCTGTCCAGGCTGCTTTGTATGTCATCGCGGCTCGGTGGCTCGGCGGCATGTAGCAAGGGGGCGCTCAGGCACAGCCCGAGCAGGGCGACGGCAAGATAAGTGCGAAGAGAAGGCATAGTAACGATCGTTGGCTCGAAAAGAAGCTGAGTTTAACAGGCGCCTGGCTAAGCGCCTGTGCCGCGTATAACGGCTATTAGAGGAAGAGCCCAGGTCCTGGGCGACTCCCTTCGGGGAATCTGACGCCAACCTTGCGGATCTTGTTCCCTTCTATGGCCGCCACGGTCCAGGTCAGGCCTTGCCATTCCACCTGGTCGCCGATTACCGGCGAGCCGCCAATCTTGTGGGCGATAAAACGGCCCAGGTGCAGCTGGCCTTCGGCGCCTTCCAGTTGCAGGCCATAGAGTGCGGCGATGGCCGCCAGTTCGGCATCGCCTTCGAGCACGAAATCACCGAAGAAGCGTAGGTCCTGACCGCGGGTTGGTGCCTGGCTGAACAGCTTGCCGAGGCCGGGCAGGTCGTGTTCATGGCCGACTACGCAGAGCAGGTCACCGGCTTCCAGGGTGGTACTGCCCGAGGGGTGCAGCAGTTCCTTGCCACGGAACAGCGCGGCGATGCGCGTGCCTTCGGGCATCTTCAGCTCGCGCAAAGGCGCGCCGATGCACCACTTTTCTGCGCCGAGGCGGTAGAT
>JBIHZW010000043.1:0-19006 GCA_044240245.1 Pseudomonas sp.
CCACGAGCAACCATCACCGCGTCACTGGCGCGGATCAGGCCGTCGAGGGTTTCGTCGTCGGCTACCGCTTCGGCGCGCTCGATCTTCGCCACCAGCCAGGCGGTGCCGCCGGCTTCGTCGCGCAGCTTGCGCGCGTAGTGCATGTCGTCGGCATCACGCGGGAAGGACACGGCCAGGTAATCCAGTTCCATTTCGGCAGCGAGCTTGATGTCGGCTTTGTCTTTCTCGGTCAGCGCTGGCGCGGTTAGGCCGCCGCCACGGCGGTTGATGCCTTTGTGGTCGGACAGCGGGCCGCCGATGATCACTTCGCAGTGCAGTGCATCGCTGGTAGCGCTGACGACGCGCATCACCACGCGGCCGTCGTCGAGCAGCAGCTCGTCACCGACGCCGCAATCCTTGACCAGGTCCGGGTAGTCGATGCCGACGATGTCTTGCGTACCGGCAGTCAGCGGGTGGCTGGTGGAGAAGGTGAAGCGGTCGCCGAGTTTGAGTTCGATGCGCTTGTTGGCGAATTTGGCGATGCGGATTTTCGGGCCTTGTAGGTCGCCCAGCAGGGCCACATGACGACCGTGCTTGGCGGCCAGCTCGCGCACCAGTTTGGCGCGGGCTTTGTGCTCATCGGGCGAGCCGTGGGAGAAGTTCAGGCGGGCGACATCCAGGCCAGCGATGATCAGCTGTTCAAGCACTTCGGGGCTGTTGCTGGATGGGCCGAGGGTGGCGACGATTTTGGTGCGGCGAAAGGTCATGCACAGACTCCTGAGTTGCATCTGAGCATGAGGCTACTATGGCGCAACGCTGTAGTCATTGTTCCTCTGTACTACCTTGTCCGACCTGTTAGCGATTTAGCGCCTGGTCCAGATGGCGGGCGGCCTTGTTGTTCAGCTCGCTGCCTGGGTATTGCACCAGCAGGCGACGCAGGTAGGTGATGGCCTTGTCGCGGCTAGCCTGCGGGTTGTCCGGCGCCAGGTACATCAGGCCGAGCTGGTACAGGGCTTTTTCCTTGATGTCGGCGGGGATGCCGGGGTCGCTCAAGGCCAGCAGGTACAGCTCTTCGGCCTCACTGACACGGTTTTTCAGCACTGCGCGGCGTGACAGCAGGGTCATGTCCGGGTCGAGGCTGGGCTTGTACAGGTCAAGCTGCTGGTTGGGTTTCCAGTGCGCGAGCAGCTCGCGTGAGGTCTTGTGCACGGGTTCGTCTGCGCGCTCGCGGATCATCACAATCCGCGCCTCGGCCCGTTCGGCGGCGCGGCTGGCGGGGAACTGGTTGAGCACCTGATAGAAATAGTTGAGTGCCTTGCTGTCATCGCGCTGCTCGTTAAAGCGGTTCATATAAAGCAGGCCGATCTGGTACAGCGAGATCGCACGCACCTCGTCGCTAAGCTTCTCGTCACGGTAACCGGTGAGGTACAGCTGCTCGGCCTGTTCGCTTTTGGCATCGCGAATGGCCTGGGCGCTGTAGGTCAGCAGGTCGCCTTCATCCTCGATGGCGGCGAGCATGCGGTTGTTCTTCAGGGTCTTGTATTCGACCACCTCGTTGGTGGTGATCTGCGCAATAAACAGTGGCGTGGTGGGCGAGCAGGCGCTCAAGAGGGCAGTACACAGCAGCACTAGCAGGCGAGAGGAAGACGACATGACAGCTCCTGGGCGCAATGGCCGTTGCGCGCCAGTCTAGTCAGGCGTGTGGGCGGCGGCCAAGTGGCTGGCGGCATTACCCATCAGAGGATATGTTGCTGCAGAATTTTCCCCAGCAGTCGATACACTGCTCATCGGAGGAGAGGCTTATGCGAGTACTTATTTTCTTACTGCTGACGCTGAGCGTGGCAGGCTGTAGCCGGCACAGTCTGGACAGGCATTTGAACAATGCCTACGAAGCTTATGACCGTGGCGAATGTGAAGAGGCGATCTTGTCGCTGTCCAGGGCAGAGCGCAGTAGTCGCTCGCGCAGCTATATGCAGCCGGAAATCTCGCTGCTGCGCGGCCAGTGCCTGGAGCGTCAGGCGTTGTTTGTTGATGCCATGCAGACCTATCAGTTCATTGCTACCCATTACCCGGCCAGCGAGTACGCTTACCGTGCCCGCGCGCGTATGGATACCCTGCGTCAACTGGGGCATGAGGGTGTCGATGCGGCGGTCAAGGTCACCCCGGTCAAGCCCTGACCGCTGGTCGTCACAGGCCATAGAAGGCTATTCTCGGCAGTAAGCTGAGGTTTTACGGGAGGGAATCCATGCGCGTCTTGTTGTGCCTGTTGTTATTGCCGGGGCTGGCGGCTGCGGAAATCTATCGCTGGACCGATGCCAATGGCCAGGTGCATTTCGGTCAGCGTCCAGCAGCAGTAGGGGCCGAGAAGGTCGAGGTCAAGCCGCAGGTGGTTGAGCGTGACCAGCTCACCCGTGAGCGCGAAGAACGCACCAATCGTTTCTACGACGCGCGCCGCGAGGAGCAGGCGCAGGCTTCGGCGGTCGCTGCGGAAAACCAGGCCAAGCGTGCCGAGGAGTGTCGCGAATTGCGCAACAAACTGGCCTCGATTCCCGAAGGGCGCAGCTATTACCGCAAAGAAGCGGATGGGCAGCGCAGTTACTACAGCGACGAGCAAGTCGATACCGCTCGTCAGCAACTGCAGAGCCGGGTGTCTGAACGCTGTTCCTGAAACTGGTTTAAGCGCAGTAGTGGGGCCATACTCAATGGCCATCTATAGCGATTTGCCACTATGCCTAAGCATATCCAGCGCAGCATCGAACGCCATCAGTTGCCCTACTACCTGAAGGTGTTCAATCGCATCACCGACAAGCCCATGGGCTATATCGGTAACGTCTCTCTGGACGGTCTGATGCTGATCAGCCAGCTGCCTCTGCTGGTAGGCGCGCGTTTTGACATGCGCCTGAAGATCCCCGGGCACGATGCACCGCACTACATCGATTTCTCCGCCACCTGCCAATGGTCCCGCGAGGATGTCACCCCAGGCTGCTATGACTCCGGCTTCGCCCTGGTTGCGCCGCCGGGCGACTATGTCGAGATGGTCGATGCCCTGCGTCATTACTTCAGCTTCCGGTCAATGGCTGCATCGGCCTGACATTACCGCGTGGAGTAGCAAATAAAAAACCGCCCCGAGAGGCGGTTTTTTATTGCAGTGCGGTTTAGGCGCTGACGGTCTGTTCCAGCTGCAGCAATGCATCGGAACGCGACTGCACTTCGCGGTAGCGTTCAGCGTCGCTGGCGAGAACGGCGCCCATGGCTGGGAAGATCTCGTTCAGCTTGCTGCTCCACTGCTCTGACTTGACCTGCGCGCCGAAGCAGCGCTGGATCAGGTCGAGCATGATCGATACGGTGACCGATGCACCTGGCGATGCGCCGAGCAGGGCGGCGATGGAGCCGTCCTCGGCAGCTACCAGTTCGGTACCGAACTGCAGGATGCCGCCGTTCTTTGCATCTTTCTTGATGATCTGCACGCGTTGACCAGCCATCTCCAGGCGCCAGTCTTCGGCTTTGGCCTCTGGGTAGAAGCCGCGCAGGGTTTCCAGGCGCTGCTCTTCGGACTGCAGCACTTCCTTGACCAGGTAGCGGGTCAGGTCGAAGTTGTCGCGCGCCACCGCCAGCATCGGGCCGATGTTGTTTGGACGTACCGACAGTGGCAGATCGAGGAAGGAGCCGTGACGCAGGAACTTGGTCGAGAAACCGGCGTAAGGGCCGAACAGCAGCGAGGTCTTGCCATCCACCACGCGGGTGTCCAGGTGCGGTACCGACATTGGCGGCGAGCCGACCGCAGCCTGGCTGTAAACCTTGGCCTGGTGCTGCTTGACCACTTCCGGGTTGTCGCAACGCAGCCATTGGCCGCTGACCGGGAAGCCGCCAAAGCCTTTGCCTTCCGGAATACCCGACATCTGCAGCAGCGGCAGGGCCGCGCCACCGGCGCCGAGGAAGACGAACTTGGCCTGAATTTCACGGCTGCTGCCGCTTTGCTGATCCTTGACGCTGACGCGCCAGCCATCGGCATTACGCTTGAGGCCGACAACCTTCTGGCTACAGGTGACTTTGGCGTCCGCCTGCTGGCCGAGGTGGTCGAGCAGGTGTTTGGTCAGGGTGCCGAAGTTGACGTCGGTACCGGCCATGACGCGGGTGGCGGCAATCGGCTCGTTCGGGTCGCGCCCCGGCAGCATCAGCGGCATCCACTCGGCCATGGTGGCGCGGTCTTCGGTGTATTCCATCTCGGCGAAGGCGTGGTGCACGGTCAGCGCGTCAAAGCGCTTCTTCAGGTAGTCGATACCTTTCTGGCCGCGAACGAAGCTCAGGTGTGGAACCGGGTTGATAAACGACTTGGGCGAACCAAAGCGGCCTTTCTCAACCAGGTAGGCCCAGAACTGCTTGGATTCTTCGAACTGGGTGTTGATGGTCACCGACTTCTTGATGTCGATCGAACCGTCCGCCGATTCCGGCGTGTAGTTCAGCTCGCACAGACCCGCGTGGCCGGTGCCCGCGTTGTTCCACGGGTTAGAGCTTTCAATCGCTCCAGAGGCCATCATCTCGAGCACTTCCAGCTTGATCGCCGGGTCGAGCTCTTTCAGTAGTACGGCCAGGGTCGCACTCATGATGCCGGCACCAACCAGCACCACATCCATTGTTTCGTAATCGTTTTGCGCCATTACCACTTCTCCGCAAACCAGCACTCAATAGACGTTAGTCAGCTTGTGTATACACACAGCCAATCAGCAGTCGGCGAGACGCTCAGGGTTGAAGGAAGCAGGCTTCTGGGGACAGATGCCAACCGCGAGATCGTTCATTTTCGCCACACTCTTGTGAAGTTTTCCAAACCGTTTTTTCACGCTCTTTTGGAGTCGTGAACCTCAAAACACGTCTGCCTGGGCCGACTTTTCCTCGACGTAAAGCGACCATTGCAGCAACTGCATGGCGTTTCACAGTGGGAAAAAGCGGCAGCCGGAAGGCAGCGCGAAGTGGGCGACTCTCTGGGGCGCGGCCGATGAATGGTGCATCAGCGTGACGGCAGGGCCCGAACAGGAGGCGTCCTTATAATCGGGGCGCGATTATAAGGGCAAAGCAGGAAAATTGATCGCCTGGCGTGACTTTTCTTCTTCCGCTGGTCAGGCTGCCAGCGTTTTCTGCATGCGCAGGCATGGCGTGACCTGGGCGGTTCTGACGCCGGCTGGCAGCGGCCGATTGAGCCAGCTTAAGCAGCTGTGTTGCACCTCAATCCAGCCAGAGCCTTGTGGCGCCTGGGCTGACTGGCGCAGGGCGCGGCAGATGCCTTGCGCATCGACCAGGGCAAATGAGCGCATCGGGCGGCGTGGGGCGAGCAGGTTGCGCAGTGAGAACATGGCGGATCACTCACAAACAGAGAAGACTAAAGTCTTATGCCTGATGCGCATGACAAGGGCGTTACGGGAACCTGTGGGCGGTATAACCGTCCTAGAAAGCAGCGCTGTCAGGCATTTACCGCGCTGGTTATACTGCGCGCCACTTCTACCCCTTATCTATGGAGAGTTGAGCATGCTGCATCGTCTGCTGTTTGGTCTGGTGGCTGTTGCCAGCCTTACTCTGGTGGGTTGCGCCCACAGCCCGCAACAACTCAGCCCACAACCCAAACTCAATAGCCCGCTGACCGCCGTTGGCCAGGGCCAGCCGGTGGTGGTGCGGGTGGCCGATGGTCGTCCTTCGCCCGTGCTGGGCACCCGTGGTGGTCTCTACCCGGAAACCAGCGCCATCAGCGTGACCGGCCAGGACATTCTGCCCAAGCTACAGGCCCAGGCTGAAGCGGCCGTACGTCTGCTCGGCTTTACCCCAAGCGCGAATGCCTACAACGCGCCGCAGCTGACCCTAACCCTGGCCGAACTGAAGTATCAGTCGCCGAAAGAAGGGATGTACGTAACCGAAGCTGACATGACCGCGACCTTCCGCGTTGATGTGCAAAACAGCAGCCGGCGCTACAGCGGCCGTTACGGCGCCTCGCTGAACCAGCGTTTCGGCATGGCGCCGAATCAGGCGACCAATACCAAACTGGTTGGCGACGTGTTGAGCGACGCCCTGACCCGCGCCTTCAAAGACCCGACCATCGGCCAGATGCTCGGGCAGTAAGCCTTGTAGCAGTAAAGAAAAGCCCGGATTGTTCCGGGCTTTTTTACGTCTGCACGTTGTGCATCTGCAACGATAACCTGGGCCTCAGGCCGCCTCGCTGTAAAACTCCGGCATGCTCATGCCGGTCAGCGTATCGACATCAGGCAGGGCGTAATGCTCATGGCCGCCCATGGCGCAGTACACCAGCCAGTGGTCGTCCTGCACGTTGAAAGACAGCCCGTCGATAACGGCTTCCACGTCATCCAGCGAGTCGATCAGGTAATCGCGGTCTTGGGGTTGGGCATGCAGCATGGTGTGATCCTCCATGGATATTAAGGCCTGTCTCTCTGCACAAAGCCTTTATGGCCAAGGCGTGGGGACGAGCGTTAGACCATAGCTCATGCAGATGACAGTGTTTAGACCGCTTGGTCATAGTGGCTGCGATTCGTCGGAATCGAACCGCGAGTGCGACAACCTTCGGTAGACTCCGCGGCCGTATTTGGACTGCCCGAGACTGCATCGGGTGTGCTGATAATCAGGCGCGACGTTGATCGCATGCCTTATAGAAGTAGAGGTTGAGCATGTCGTTGCAAGCGCTCTGGTTGCTGATCGAAGGTCAGCCTGGGCAGTGGCTTAATGGGCTGGCGCTGTTCTTTGCCCTGGCCGGTGCCTGGCTGTTGCTGGCCACCCGCATGCGCGAGCAGCGTGCCCAGGCGCGGTTGCTGGCTGGCAATCAGTTGAATGAACTGGCGGATGAGGCCTATGCCTATGATGAGCCGACACTGCGTCTGAACCGCTTCTTTTATCGCTTCGGCCATGCTTGCCTGGCGGCGGCCTTGCTGCTGTCCTGGCTTAGCACCCAGCTGTAACTCGGTTTTTCAGGCAATAAAAACGGCAGCCATTGGCTGCCGTTTTTCTGGCTGCGCTTTGCCTACAGCGGCAGGCCAGCCTTGATCCGGTACTGATTACGCACCGGGTTGGCGTATTGCAGGATCAGGTAGGGTTGCTGCTCGCTCGGGCAGTTGGCCAGGCGCCGCTGCCACTCGCTCTTGGCGGCGCTGAGCTCTGCAGCAGGGAACAACTGGGCGGCGCTGGGCACGGCCAGCTCCGGGTCGCGGTCAGCCCACATGGCATAGGCCAGGTAATGCACGGGAAACAGCCGATAACCGCTGAGAATCTGCCGGTCCATCTCAGCTGCCAGCAGTTTGCTGTCTTCCAGGCCCTGGCTGACCGGCGCGCCGAAGTGCACATGCACGCGGCCTTTGTAGCCGGTGATGCCCAGAGCGATGCTCTGGTCATCCTCGCCCGCCGCCTTGGTGTAGCTGCCAGTGCTGGCGCGGATAAACAGCTCGCGGGCTTTGGCCAGGTCGCAGGGGTCGTACTCGTAGCTGATGGATACCGGCGTTAGACGCAGGGCGTTGATCACCTCGGCGAACGGCTCACCCTTGCGGCTCATATGGAACATCTTAAGGATCGCCGAATCGGTGCGGTCATCACCATCCTTGGCGCGGCCTTCGGCCTGGGCGATCCAGATCGACTCGCTATCGTTGCGGATCGAGTGATTGATATAGGCTGACAGCAGCTGATAGGCCGCCAGCTTCTCGCGTCGCCCGCTGATCGAGCGGTGCACGATAAAGCTCTTGTTCAGGCGCATCAGGTCGCTGACGAAGGGCTTTTGCAGCAGGTTGTCGCCGATGGCGATGCGCGGCGTCGGCAGGCCAGCGTGGTACACCGCGTAATTGACGAACGCCGGATCCATGACGATATCGCGGTGGTTGGCGAGGAACAGGTAGGCGTTGCCGGCTTGCAGGTGTTCGATGCCGGAATAGCTCACGCCATCGGTGGCCTGCTCAATGGTGCGGTCGACATAGCTCTCGATGCGCGTCTGCAATTGCGCCACCGAACTCACGTCACGAAACTCAAGACGCAGGCGATAGGCTATAAGTGGTTTAAGCAGCCAGCCCAGCGAAGAGGCCAGGCGCGGGAAGCGGAACTGAGTGAGGATGCCGAGAAACGCATCGTCGGCCAGCAGGCGCGCCAGCACGGCAGGGACTTCGGCGTCGGCGTAAGGTCGGATGGCATCGAATTCGCCCATCATGTTCTCTTGTTGTGGTTGGCTGTGGAGATGCTCACTGCGCTGGTCGTCGCGTGACAATGCTTGTTGCGCGACTGCAGGGCCAGCTATAGACCGGCGATTATACGCCCAAGTCACAAGGAGACAGCGATGCTGGAAAGCCAGGATTACCAATGCCCTTATTGTGGCGAGCAGGTTGAGGCGCTGCTCGACCTTTCCGCCGGCGATCAGCAGTACATCGAAGACTGTCCGGTGTGCTGCCGGCCCATCGTGTTTTCGCTGCAGACCGATGGCGAGGACTGGAGCCTGGATGTGCGCGGAGAGAATGACTGATGCAGCGAATCTACGAGCCGCAGGACCTGATGGAAGGCGAGCTGTTGCTGGCGATGCTGGCCAGCGAGGGCATCGAGGCCTATCTCACTGGGCGGCATCTGGCTGGTGCTGTGGGTGAGTTACCGGCCTGCGGTTTGCTCGGGGTGATGGTTGAGGATGACCAGGCGCACAGCGCACAACAGCTGATCGCCGCGTACAATGCCGCGCTGCCGCTGCCCGGTGATGAACCGGATAATTTCCAAGGTACGTTGCTCTGCTGATTGCCTAGTTATGGTCTGCTGCGCGTCGTCCCTGTTGCCTTATTTCAAGTGTTATCGAGTTTTCCATGTGTGGACGTTATGCCCTGTTCCGTTGGACGCCTGCATTTGCGGCGATTCCCGGTTTTCCCGCTGATCAGTTACCGCACTGGAGCATTTCGCCCAAGAGCCAGGTGTTGCTGCTGCGCAACGTCGAGGGCGAGCGTCAGCTGACGCGTGCGCGTTGGGGGTTGACCCCGCCCTGGTTGACTGATCTGACCAAGACTCCGGCCCAGGCCCGTGCTGAAACCCTGGCCGAGCAGCCGATGTTTCGTGAGGCGTTTCGCCTGCGTCGCGGCCTGCTACCGGCCAATGGCTTCTATGAATGGCGCGGCACGGCGCGCAAGCGCCCGTACTGGCTCACCGGTGAGACCACGCCGCTGTATTTCGCCGCTTTGTGGGAAGCCTATCCGGTTGAGGGTTGCGTCTACCTGAGCGCGGCGGTGGTGACTCAGGCGGCGGCCAGTCAGCGTCGGCCACTGATCCTCGATGAAGCCGGGCAGGCCGCCTGGTTGGCTGCCGACACCCCAGCGGCCGATTTACAGGCTTTATTGGCGAGTCCGCAACCGGCGCTGCGCGAGCGGGTGCTGGCGAATCTGATCAATGATCCCAAGCTCGATGCGCCTGAGTGCCTGACGCCGGCGTAGTCAAGGCGGTATAAAAAAGGGCGGACTGTTATGGCAGTCCGCCCTTTTTGTTGCAGCTTGATCAGACCTTGAATTGGTTGATCAGTCGGCGTTGCTGTTCGGCCAGTTTGGTCAGCTCGGCACTGGCCTGGCTGGCTTCGTCGGCACCGCCGGCCACTTCATTGGCTACCTGGCCGATATTGGTGACGTTGCGGTTGATGTCCTCGGCCACCGCACTCTGCTCCTCGGCTGCGCTGGCGATCTGCGTGTTCATATCGTTGATTACCGATACCGCTTGAGTGATCGATTCCAGCGCCTCGGCGGCCTGGCTGGCCTGCTGCACGCTGACCTCGGTCTTGCTCTGGCTGTCTTCCATGACCTTGACCACATCGCGCGTGCCCTGTTGCAGCTGCTGGATCATGGTCTGAATTTCTTCGGTGGCCTTCTGAGTTTTCTGCGCCAGGTTGCGCACCTCGTCGGCCACCACGGCAAAACCACGGCCCTGTTCGCCGGCGCGAGCCGCCTCAATAGCGGCGTTGAGCGCGAGCAGGTTGGTTTGCTCGGCAATCCCGCGAATCGCCACCAGGATGGCGTTGATGTTCTCGCTGTCCTTGGCCAGCGTTTGCACCACGGTTACCGCGCGACCGATCTCCTGCGCCAGGGCGGCAATTGCATCGGCGGTGTGTTGCACCGTCTGCTTGCCCTGATTGGCGGCGCGGTCCGCATGATTAGCGGCCTCGGCGGCATGGGTTGCGTTGCGTGCCACGTCCTGGGCGGTGGCGGTCATTTCATGTACGGCAGTGGCGACCAGTTCGATCTCCGCCAGCTGTTTCTGCACGCCCGTATTGGTGCGGATGGCGATGTCGGCGGTGTGTTCGGAGGAGTCGCTGACCTTCTGCACCGAGCTGACCACCTGGGTAATCATCGTTTGCAGCTTGCCGAGGAAGGTATTGAAGCCCTTGGCGATATCGCCCAGTTCGTCGCTGCGGTTCACCTCCAGGCGGCGGGTCAAATCGCCGTCGCCCTGGGCGATATCGTCGAGCATGGTGACCATCTGCCGCAGCGGGCGGGCGATGCCGTAACCGACGAACCAGATCACCAGCATGCCAACGCCGGCAACCAGTAGGCCCACCATGGCCATGCCCAGGGTGTCAGCCTCGGCCTGCTCGGTGAGGCCGCTCTGCAGTTCTTTCAGGTCGGCGAACACTGCGCTGGTCGGCAATACGATGGCCAGGGTCCAGCGTGTCGAGGTGCCAGCGACCTGGAACGGCAGCAGCAATTGCAGTAGCTGGCGTTCTTCGTCGAGCTTGTTGATCGGCTGGTCGTTGCTGCTTTGTTTGAGTTGATTCAACAGCTCGGGGTCGATGGCCTTGCTCGCCGGTTGGCCAACCAGGGTCGCGTCCTGGGTCGCTGCAATCAGGGTGCCGTTGGAGGCGATCAGGGCAAGTTCGCCCGCGCCGTCGTAGAGCTCACCTTTGGCGGTGTTCAGCCGTTCCTGGATAAAGTCCAGGGCCAGGTCGTTGCCGGCAACGCCGCGGAACTGGCCATTGACCATGATCGGCGCGTTGAAGGCGGCGACCAGTACCTGCTTGCCGCCGAAGTCGTAGGAGGCCGGGTCAATCACGCAGGGCGTGCCGGTTTCCTTAGGGCACAGGTAGTACTCGCCGGTGCGCACCCCGGTGGGTTGAACTTCCTCGCTTTCCATCTGTTCAACGGTCAGGGCGTCGAGCTTAAGTTGGCCACCATCACGGTACCACCACGGCATAAAGCGGCCGGTGTGGTCATAGCCATTTTCCTTCTGGTTGACGTAGAGATCGTCATCCTGATCGAAGGCGTTGGGTTCCCAGCCGATATAAATGTCGAGCAGTTCAGGGTTGGCCTGGAGGTAGTCACCGACCAGCTTGCTCAGCTCTTCGCGGGTCAGGCTGATGCCTGGGCTACCGTCGGTACTGCCCATCTGGCTGTTGAGGGTGGCCAGGGCTTTGGCAACCGTCATGGGGTGTTCAAATTGGCGCTGCAGCTGGCCGACCTGGGCTTTGGCCAGGGCGTTCAGGCGTTGGTCGATCACATCCTCCAAGAGACCCTGGGTGCGTTCCTGGACCTGGGTCTGGGTTCGCGCGCCGGCAAACAGGGCGTAGAGCACCAGGGCGACAACCACTGCCAGGATGCTGGCCCCCGCCATAAGTGCTACGGAGGACTGGATCGACTTGAATCGCATAGGGACTCCTCAACGTGTTAGTTGCGCCTGTCCCTGGCTTATCGGCAGCGTAGCTTCAAAGCATTAGCACGCCGCTGTATCTAGCAAAGAGTGTTGAGGGCCATAGTGCAAGTCGTGCGGGTTGTTTTGCCCAGATGCACGGCCTAGCATACGGTCCCTGTCGTGAAGGAGAACTGACATGAATACCCCATTTCGTCTCGCCAGCCTGGCGCTCTGCAGCCTGCTGACAGCCTGTCAGGCTGTGAACACCACCAGTGGTGGTGCCGTAGGCGTTGAGCGCAAGCAGTACATGTTCAGCATGCTCTCGACTCAAGAAGTCAATCAGATGTATGCGCAGTCCTATCAGCAGACTCTGGGCGAAGCCTCCAGCAAGGGTGTGCTGGATAAAACCAGCAATAACGCCAAGCGCCTGCGCACGATTGCCAATCGCCTGATCAAGCAGGCCCCGTTGTTCCGTCCGGATTCGGCGCAGTGGCAATGGGAGGTCAACCTGATCAAGAGCCCCGAGCTGAACGCCAACTGCGGCCCGGGCGGCAAGATCATTTTCTATAGCGGGATCATCGAGAAGCTGAAGCTCACCGACGATGAGATCGCCGCGATCATGGGCCACGAAATGGCCCACGCCCTGCGCGAGCACAGCCGTGAGGCGATGTCCAAGGCCTATGGCGTCGAGCTGACCAAGCAGGGCGCTGGCGCCTTGCTCGGCCTGGGTTCTAGCAGCATGGCGCTGGCCGATGCTGCGGTGCAGTACGGCATGATGCTGCCGAACAGCCGTGGCAATGAGAACGAAGCCGATCTGATCGGTCTGGAGCTGGCGGCTCGCGGTGGCTATAACCCGAATGCGGCCGTCAGCCTGTGGCAGAAGATGGCCAAGGCCAGTGAAGGTGCGCCGCCGGAATTTATGAGCACGCACCCGTCGTCGAACAGTCGGATTGCGGCCTTGCAGGCGGCGATTCCGAAAGTCATGCCGTTGTACGAACAAGCACGCTAACGCTCGCTAATAAAAAAGCCCCCGATTGGGGGCTTTTTGTTGGGCGTTATTTGTTCAGGGCAGTGCCTTGGCGGCAAAGGGTTGGGTGGCCAAGCCCAGCTGCGAGCGGAAACTTTCCATGTCGAACATGGTGCAGATTTCCTGGATTTCATTGCTCGGGGTAATGGTCCAGAAGGCCATGGCCGAGATGCTCAGCACTTTGTCGCTGGGCGGGTAGCCGAGCGCGGGCTTCTGGATGGTGCCGATCAGGGTGCTCCAGGTGACCACTTTGTAGTCTTCGGCAATGCATTCCTCGATCACCACCTGCAGATCCGGCATGGCGTGACGGATGTCCTGCACCATCTGGGCAAAGGCCGGGCTGGTCAGCGGCCTGCCGATAAACGAGCTCTTGTAGAGAAAGTCTTTGCTGTGCAGCTGCTCGGCCAGCGCGGTGCGGCCTTTGTTCCACGACAGGTCGATATGGTGGCGTACCAGTTTTTTCCGATCATCCAGTGACATAGGTGTCTCCCTGACGGCTGAGTGGGCAGGATGTTGCGCACTGTAGCAGCCGTCTGGAAGCCGAGGTATTGGCCGAAACGCCAGTGCACTGGCGTCAACTTGATGTCAAATCAGTCCGCTGAACTTGAGTGCCTGATACCCCGCATACACCGCCAGTGCAGCAAAGGCGCAGGCTGCCAGGCGGCGAATCAGTGTCATCGGCAGGCGCTCGGCGGCAAAGTTACCGGCCAGCACCACCGGTACGTTTGCCAGCAACATGCCAAGAGTGGTGCCGATTACCACCAGGATAAAGTGCGGGTACTGCGCGGCCAGCATCACTGTAGCGATCTGGGTCTTGTCGCCCATTTCCGCGAGGAAGAAGGCAATCAGCGTGGTCAGGAACGGGCCGTAGCGCTTGAACTTGGAGCTTTCGTCGTCATCCAGCTTGTCCGGGATTAGCGTCCACAGCGCTACGGCAACAAAGCTGGCGGCGAGAACCCAGCTCAGGGTGGCGGGGGAGAAGAAGCTGGCAACCCAGTTGCCGATAGCGCCGGCGGCGAAATGGTTGGCCAGGGTGGCGACCACGATGCCCCAGATGATCGGCCAGGGTTTGCGAAAGCGCGCGGCCAACAGCAGGGCGAGCAGCTGCGTCTTGTCGCCGATTTCGGCCAAGGCAACGATAAAGGTTGGAACAAACAGGGATTCGAGCATCAGGCTTTCCTAAAGGGGCGGGTCGACACGGCTATGACACGTACAGCCTTCCCGCCCCGGGTAAGGTGTGCGTGTCATAGGTCTTGTCAAACCGCGGGCCCCTCTGAGTGGGCCTTGGGTCGCACGCGCCATGCTCTGCTGAGCAAGTATGTTGACGCGTGCCGGGCGAGCTGGCGCTCGCGGGAGACTACTCCCCTAGGACGCGCGCATTCTGCCCGCGCGTCCGTGATAGGGCAAGCCCCGTTTCAGCCTTTGCGGGCGCAGTAGATGCGAAAGCCCTTGGCGTCGGCCAGGGTTAGGCTGGGACCGAGGTGCTGTTCGATCAGCGGCGGGTATTTGAGAAAGCTGTTGGCCACCAGGCGCAATTCGCCTTTGCTGGCCAGGTGCTGGCTGGCCTGACGCAGCAGGTGTTCGGTGGCCTGGTAGTGCGTGTGCACGCCTTGGTGAAAGGGCGGGTTGCTGAGGATCGCACTCAGGCCTGTGGGCGCCGCATCGATGCCGTCAGCATTGATGACGTCGGCCTGCAGGCCGTTGGCGGCCAAGGTCAGGCGGCTGCTTTCGACGGCGAAGGCGTCCACATCCAGCAGGGTGATCTGGCTGTCTGGGTAGCGACGTTTCAGCGCCGCGCCGAGTACGCCGGCTCCGCAACCGAAATCCAGAATATGCCCGCTGGGCAAGCCATCGAGGTGTTCGAGCAGTAGCGCACTGCCTACGTCCAGGCGACCATGGCTGAATACCCCTGGCAGGCTGAGTACCTGCAGCGGGCCGTCGGCCAGGGCTAACTCGTAGCGTTGCGCCAGGCTGTGCAGATTCGGTGTGGCGGGTGCGTGCTCGACACGAACCTGCCAGAGCTGGCAGTGCCGCGCGCTGTCGAGCTTGCGTGCTTGGCCAAAGGTTGCCAACTGTTTAGCTGCGCGCTCGATGCCTGCGCGTTTCTCGCCGACCAGAAACAGTTCGCGCCCGCCGAGGCGCGCGGCCAGGGCATTGAGCAGGTATTCGGTTAGCTCGCGGGACTTCGGCAGAAACAGCACGGCTGCCTGGAAGTCGCGCTCACCCGGTTGCGTTCCAAAGTGGCAGCGATTGCTGAAGCGGGCGTCCAGCAGTGCGTGCTCGCCGGCATGCCAGCTCCAGCCGTGGGCCTCGGGGAATTGACCGAGCAGGTCATCCGCCGGCAAACCGGCAAGCAGCAGTGGGCCGGTGAATAGATCGGCCTGGCGCAGCAGTACTTCGCTTCGCGGGTCCATAAGCGCTCCTCGAAAAAAGTCGCGTAGCTTAGCTGACAACGCGCATGGGCGTGCCGTTGAAGAATGCCAAAGTGTTTTCACTGAGCTGGCCGACGATGCGTTGCCTTGCTTCGCGGCTGCCCCAGGCGCTGTGCGGGGTAATGATCAGCCTTGGAATATCGGCAGCGAGCAAGGGGTTGCCGTCTTTCGGCGGCTCCTGGGTCAGTACATCGGTGGCCGCCCCGCCCAGATGGCCGGCGCGCAGTGCGTCAGCCAGGGCTTGCTCGTTGATCAGCCCGCCGCGCGCGGTATTGATCAGAAAAGCTGTGGGCTTCATCAGGCGGAGTTCGCGGGCGTCGATCAGGTTCAGGGTGTCGCTGTTCAGCGGGCAATGCAGGGTAAGCGCATCTACCTGGGGTAGCAGTTCATCCAGTGGCAGGCGGTCAGCGCGTGATGGTCGACCGGGTAGCTGGCCGAGCAGCACGCGCATGCCAAAGGCTTCGGCCAGTTTGGCCACTGCGCCGCCCAGCTCGCCATGACCGAGCAGGCCGAGGGTCTTGCCGTGCAGTTCGACGATCGGGTAATCGAGCAGACAGAACTGCTGAGCCTGTTGCCAGCGGCCTGCGCGAACGTCCTGCTGGTAATCGGGCAGTCGCGTGGCCAGCGCCAATAGCAGCATCAGCGTGTGTTGCGCCACCGATGGCGTGCCATAACCCTGGCAATTACACACACTGACGCCATGGGCGCGGGCGGCAGTCAGATCAATCGGGTTGGTGCCGGTGGCGGCCACCAGTACCAGCTTCAGCTCCGGGCAGGCGGCGAACACTTCGGCATTCAGCGCCACCTTGTTGCTGATCGCCACCTGCGCGCCCTGCAGGCGCTCGATGGTTTGCGCCTGGGTGCTGTGTGAGTGCAGCTGTAGGTCGGCAAAGCAGGCGCTCAGGCTGGACAGGTCGAGGTCGCCCAGGTCGAGTGAGCTGTGGTCGAGAAAGACGGCGCGGTGACTGTTACTCATCAGCTGTATCTATCCTGCGGGTTTGGGCGGGGAGTAAGGTGGCGAGCCTAACAGAATCATTTCGACGTCGCGGAGCCGCCCCATGTACTGGACCGAGTTTTTAGCTGTGGCCCTGATCCACTTGCTGGCCGTAGCCAGCCCTGGCCCGGATTTCGCGATTGTGGTGCGCGAAAGTGTGGCGCACGGGCGGCGTGCAGGCATCTTCAGTGCGATTGGCGTGGGCTGCGGGATTTTTATCCATGTGGCCTATTCGCTGCTGGGTATCGGCTTGATCGTGTCGCAGTCGATTGTGCTGTTCAACGCCCTGAAGTGGCTGGCGGCGGCTTACCTGCTGTATATCGGCATTCGGGCATTGCGCGCCAAACCGGCCAGCCCGAACGATGCCGAGTTGAGCCTGGATGAAGGTGAGCGCTCGCCGCGTGCCGCCTTTGTTGCAGGCTTTGTAACCAATGGCCTGAACCCCAAAGCCACGCTGTTCTTCCTGTCGCTGTTTACCGTGGTGATCAACCCACATACGCCGTTACCGGTGCAGGCGGGCTACGGTGTTTATCTGGCGGTGGCTACGGCGCTGTGGTTCTGCATGGTCGCGCAACTGTTCAGCCACCAGCGCGTGCGCGCCGGTTTTGCCCGGATGGGGCACTGGTTTGATCGGCTGATGGGGGCGGTGCTGGTGGGGTTGGGCGTTAAGCTGGCGTTTAGCGAGTTGCGCTGAGTCGAACGCCGTAACAAAAACGCCCCGCATTGCGGGGCGTTTTCATTAGTGCAGAGTCGATTTACTCGTCTTTGCCTTTACTGCGCATCGCACGTTGCACTTCGCGGTCGGCGTCGCGCTCTTTCTCAGTGTGGCGCTTGTCGAAGTCCTTCTTACCCTTGGCCAGGGCGATCTCGCACTTGATCAGATGCGCCTTCCAGTAAATCGACATGGCCACGCAGGCATAGCCTTTCTGCTGGACGGCACCGAATAGCTTGTCCAGCTCACGCTTGTTCAGCAGCAGTTTGCGGGTGCGCGTCGGGTCAGCGATCACATGGGTGCTGGCCGCCGTCAGGGGGGTGATGTGGCAGCCCATCAGCCAGGCTTCGTCGTTCTTCAACAGCACATAGCTGTCGACCAACTGGGCCTTGCCGGCGCGCAGACTTTTCACTTCCCAGCCGGCCAGGACCAAGCCTGCCTCGAACCTGGATTCGACGAAGTAGTCGTGCATCGCCTTTTTGTTTTGCGCGATGGTGCCTTGCGGGTGTTTCTTTTGTTTAGCCATAGGGCGCGCATTATAGGGAGTCGCTGGCGCGGGCGCTATGTGTGCGGCAGGGCAAAATCAGCTTTGCCAGGCAGCCTGGTGCTGCGCGGCGTCGGCTGCGCTTGAGCCGCCCTGGCGAATCCCCGACAATGCGCGATCTTTTTTCAATAGAGCGGGCTAGCCGAGCATGGCGAACGATAAGGTTTCGATACACGGTGCCTGGGCCAGCCGTTGGGTGTTTATTCTGGCTGCGACCGGTTCGGCCGTCGGGCTGGGTAATATCTGGAAGTTCCCCTATATGACCGGCATGTACGGCGGCGGGGCTTTCGTGATGATGTACCTGGTGTGCATCTTTATGGTCGGTCTACCGATCATGCTCGCCGAAACCCTGATCGGTCGGCGCGGCCGGCAGAGCCCGGTGAATACCCTCAAGACCCTGGCCATCGAGTCGGGTGCTTCGCCGAAATGGTCCTGGGCAGCGCTGGTGGGGATGGTTGCTGCTCTGCTGATTCTGTCGTTTTACAGCGTGGTGGCAGGCTGGTCGCTGGATTACATCCTCAGCATGGGCGGCGGGCAGTTTGCTGGCGTCAGCGCGGAGGGTGCCGGCGCAGCGTTTGGTGCGCTGACGGCGGATCCATGGCGGCTGACTCTGTGGCATACGCTGTTTATGTTGTTGACCGGCTTTGTTATCGCCCGTGGCGTGGTGGCCGGTCTTGAGCGCAGCCTGCGGATCATGATGCCGCTGCTGTTCGTACTGTTGCTGGTGCTGCTGGGTTACAGCATGACCACCGGGCACTTTATGCAGGGTTTCCACTTTCTCTTCGATTTCCAGCCGGACCGCGTGCTCGATGGAGTGCTTGCCGCCATGGGGCATGCCTTCTTTACCCTGAGCGTCGGTGTAGGCGCGATCATGGTCTACGGCTCGTACATGCCGAAGAACGCCTCGATTGGCGGCACCATTCTGACCGTCGGCATCCTCGATACTCTGGTTGCGCTGACGGCTGGTATGGCGCTGTTTCCCATCGTCTTCGCCGGTGGTCTGGAGCCTGGCGCAGGGCCGGGGCTGATGTTTGTCACCCTGCCGGTGGCGTTCGGCAATATCGCCTTTGGTCAGGTGATGGGCACGCTGTTCTTTATTCTGGTGCTGATCGCTGCCTGGACCTCGTCTATCTCCATGCTGGAGCCTGCGGTAGCCTATTTGGTCGAGCGCACCAAGCGCAGCCGAGTGCTGGTGACCAGCGTGCTGGCGTTCCTCTGCTGGGTAGTCGGCATGGGCACGGTGCTGTCCTTTAACCTGGGGGCTGACGCGAAGTTCTTTGTTTTCGCCGAGGATGGTTTCCACCTGTTCCAGTGGGGCGCAGAAGGCGGGCGGAATTTCTTCGACACCATCGATTACCTGACCAGCCGTATTCTGTTGCCGTTCGGTGGTCTGGCGTTCGCCATATTCGCCGGCTGGGTGCTCAAGCGTGAAGCTGTGCGTGAAGAGCTGGCGATGAAAAGCCCGTTGCTGTTCAACGTGGTGTATTGGTTGATTCGTGTGGTCGCACCAATTGGCGTGTTGATCGTGTTTATCGCAGAGCTGAGCAAATGATCGCCTGCATCCTGTTTAGCCAAGTGGTTGGGTTATGAGTACTCATATTCAGCGTTCGGCGCTGTTGCCTTACCCCGCGCGGGCGCTGTTTGATCTGGTCAATGATGTGGCCAGTTACCCGCAGTTTCTGCCCTGGTGTTCGGCCAGTGAAGT
>JBIHZW010000231.1:0-5938 GCA_044240245.1 Pseudomonas sp.
GATGCATGATTACACCACCTGTATAGATGACCTGGCTGCTGCGCTAGGTGTTCCCCCAATCTGATCAACGGTCAAAAGTCCACGGCGTTGACGATAAACACACCTGTGAATGTGTGGCTTTAATATCGACTACGTAAGTGTCTTATGTTCGTGCTATATGGGTGAGTGAATTTGGGGGTGATGTATTGGTCACGATTTTATATCGGGCTAATTAGTTGAAACTTTGATGCATCATAGTAAAAGCCAGCAATCCAGATTGATTGCCTCGCGTTAGCTAGCTCTATTAAAGTCATCTCTAACGCATGATTAAGATTTCTAGTGGGCTGGTTCGCATAAATAACAACTCAGTCTTTGTGCGCATCTCGCTTCCCTACTCCTCCCCACGGCCCGTTGCATCACGATCGCGCTCGTATCGTCTGCTGAGTGGGAATGCGGGCAACCAGGACTCGCGCCGGACGGTCCAGAGTTCGTATGTGGGTATCAATTGGTCAGGCGCATCCAAAGACCCCAGGTTTACTTCGATTTCATCAGCGCTGCGTGAGTAAACGGACGATCCGCAGCGAGGGCAGAAAAACCGTCCGTTGTAGTCGCGAGTTTCGCCACTGATAGTCACTGCCTCCTGCGGAAAAATCGCGGAAGCATGAAACAGCGCCCCATGGTGTTTGCGGCAATCGAGGCAATGACAAAGTCCGACCCGGTATGGGCTCCCCGACGCAACAATTCGAACATTGCCGCAAAGACAACCACCCGTGAATCGATCCATACCGCCTCTCCTCTTGAGTCAAACAGTCGGGATGTTCGCAACGAAGCTCGCTGGACTTGCACCATGCTCTATCCGCAGGGACACGGTGGAGCCGTTTAACACAACCTAAGTAGTTAGACGCTCCACTTAAGCTTGCACTCCATCAGGAAGTCGACAAAAGCCCGTAAACGCAAAGGGACGTGGCGTCCGTGCGGGTATAGCAAGGTGAAGGGCCGGGAGCGACCAGCGAACGCCGTGAGCACCTCCACCAGACGTCCCTCCTCCAGCTCCCGCTCGACGATAAATCGATAGGTCTGGAACAGGCCTGCACCACTTTTAGCCAAGGTAACTCCGCCAAGGACATCGTCGGAGCAGCAGTAACTGCCTGCGGCAAGGATCTCGCGATCCTTGCCATCTTCTCTGAACAGCCAGGGGATGCGCCGCCCGCTACTGGGTAACTCGAACTGGATGCAGTCGCAACGCTCGAGATCTTCCAGGCTAGCCGGGGTACCGATCCGGCTCAGGTATTCAGGGGTGGCAACCACCACCAGCCGGGCATCTTCGAGGTGGCGCGCGATAAGTGTCGAGTCGGGCTGCGCGCGCACGCGGATCGCCAGATCATAGCCTTCCGCCACGAAATCGATATTTCTGTTGCTCAGGTGAATATCGACCTTCACACCCGGGTGACGCTCCCTGAAACGCGGCAATAGCGGAAGAATGCGGTGGTGACCATAGGTGGTGGGAATGCTGATGCGCAGCTCACCCGTGGGCTCGAGCTGTTTACCCATCACTTCACGCTCAGCTTCCACCAGTTGAGTCAGGGCCTGGCGACATTGTTCAAAGTACGCCTGCCCGCTCTCTGTCAGCCGAATGCTGCGGGTCGTTCTGACGAACAGCTGCGTCGAGAGGCGTTCTTCCAACCGGGATATGGACCGGCTCACAGCCGCAGGAGTGACGCCTGCAGCAAGCGCAGCCGCGGTAAAACTGCCCTCTTCTGCCGCCATGCAAAAGAGCTCAATGCTGCCTAGCTGAAGGTCATCAAAGTGGCGCTTCACGATTAGTTACACCGTGTATCAACTGAATTGCTAAAGCCTACATTTATCCAGCTGCCAGGCACAAATATAGTTCGCCCATCGACGACAAAACCGATGCGCGCAGACCTAGTCAGCTTGGAGAGTCGTTGGTTTTTCAATGCTTAGAAACACACCAGAGGAACCTCGAGGCCAGCACTCAAGACCTCACAACCGGCACAGAGCAGCGCAGCCCTGCTGTTCTGGCCACTAAACCAGCCGCTCAATGGAGGTTCACCATGCCATTTGTAAGTGTTCGCATCACCCGTGACGGGGTTACCCGGGAGCAAAAAGCCCAGGTCATCGCCGAGATCACCGACACCCTGCAACGCGTACTGGGTAAGCGCCCTGACCTCACCCATATCGTCATTGAAGAAGTCGACACCGATAACTGGGGCTATGCCGGAATAACTACAACCGAGTACCGAAAGAACGAACAGGGCTGACGCTCATCTGCACCAGCCCCGGTTAGTCACAAACCCGCCAGGGGCTGGCCGACAGCAGTGAGTTGAAGACTTTCACTTTGACCTGAAGTCAGCCACCCCACAGCTCGACATCAGAGTCTGGCTGCTATCAGCAAGCCCCTGGATATCCCCTGAGGAAACAGATCATGAGCAAGAAAACCGTAGTTATCACCGGTGCATCCAGCGGTATTGGCTTGGGCCTGGCCAAGGCTTTCCTCGATAACGACTACAACGTCGTCGGCAGCGCGCGCTCCACTGCCGGCCTGAAAGAGGCGGCCAATAGCCTGGGCAATCCCGACAATTTTGTTGGGGTTGCCGGTGACGTTGCCGATCCCTCGACTGCGCGTGACCTCTTCGCGGTGGCAATCGAGCGTTTCGGCAGTGTCGACGTGCTCGTCAATAATGCTGGCTTCTTCCTGCCTAAGCCCTTTATTGATTACACCCCCGAGGATCTAGATGCGCTCCTAGATACCAACCTCAAGGGAGTGGTCTACAGCACCCAGGTGGCTGCCGCGCACATGATTGATCGCGGGCAAGGGCATATCGTGAACATTTCCGCTGCGGTCGCTCTGCAGCCCAATATTG
Organism: Pseudomonas sp.; assembly: GCA_044240245.1. Taxonomy (GTDB): domain Bacteria; phylum Pseudomonadota; class Gammaproteobacteria; order Pseudomonadales; family Pseudomonadaceae; genus Aquipseudomonas. Next base: position 2,862 of record JBIHZW010000231.1, read on the forward strand.
CCGTTCCTGCAGGGCTCCCGGTGCTGATCAAAGGTGGGGTCAATCAGCTGACCCGTGCGCTGGCTCTGGAGTTGTCGCCGTACAACATTCAGGTGAATGCGGTCGCGCCGGGCATCATCGACACCCCCATGCATGATCCGAACTCACGCGACTTTCTGAACAACCTGGCACCGTCCGGGCGTGTCGGCACAGTCGAAGAGATTGCCGATGCGGTGCTGTACCTGGCCAAGGCCAACTTCACTACCGGCGTGGTGCTTGCGGTCGACGGGGGCATGAGCACGGGCAAGTGGTAGTTGATTGAGCAAGCAGGTCGCGGAGTTAGCGGTGCCTGTCCAGCAGATGAAAACGTGGCAGCGAAATATGCCAGCGAATGGCGGCCAGGCGAATCAGCAGCACCGTGAGCATGGCCACGCTGGTATCCAGCCAGTGCGGCGTATCCAGGGCGCGCATGCCGATAAACACCACTGCGCCGGCTATGCAGGCGGTGGCGTAGATCTCCTTCTGGAAGATCAGCGGGATCTCATTGCAGATCACATCGCGCATTACTCCGCCGGCAACACCGGTCATCACGCCCATGATCACGGCAGTGCTGTGTGGCACGTTGTGCTGCATGGCGACTTCAGCGCCGATCACGGTAAACACGGCGAGGCCGAAGGCATCCGCCAGCAGCAGACCTTTCTCGTGAATAGGCTGGGTCAGGCGCACCCAAATCACGGTGCCCACTGCGGCCAACGAGGCGACAACGATGTACATATCGTTGCGAATCCAGCTGACCGGATGGTTATCCAGAATCACATCACGCAAGGTGCCGCCGCCCAGAGCGGTGATGATGGCAATCACCAGCACGCCGAACAGGTCCATGGACTTGCGCCCGGCCATCAGCGCGCCGGTGATGGCGAATACCGCGACGCCGAACAGGTCGGCCAGATAGAACAATTGCGCCATGCTGACCTCAGGACGACACGGGAGTGCGCATGGTGACGAACTCTTCGGCAGCCGTTGGATGCACGCCAATGGTTTCATCAAACAGTTGCTTGGTGGCTCCGGCCTTGAGCGCCACAGCGAGGCCCTGAACGATTTCACCGGCGTCCGGCCCGACCATATGGCAGCCGAGCACGCGGTCTGTGGCCGCGTCCACCACCAGTTTCATCAGGGTGCGCTCCTGGCTTTCGGTCATGGTCAGTTTCATCGGCCGGAAGCGGCTTTCGAAAACCTGGACGCTGTAGCCCTCCTCCTTCGCCTGCTCTTCGCTCAGCCCGACCGTGCCGATATTGGGCAGGCTGAATACCGCCGTCGGGATCATCCGGTAGTCGACCTTGCGGTATTCCTCTGGCTTGAACAGGCGTCTTGCGACCGCCATGCCTTCGGCCAGCGCTACCGGTGTCAGCTGCACACGACCTATTACATCGCCGATAGCGAGAATCGAGGGTGTGCTGGTCTGGTATTGCTCGTCGACCTCGATAAAACCGCGCTCATCAAGCTGCACATGGGTATTTTCCAGCCCCAGGTTATCCAGCATGGGCCGGCGGCCGGTGGCGTAAAAGATACAGTCGGCTTCCAGCGCTCTACCGTCCTTGAGCGTGGCTAACAGGCTGCCGTCGGCTTGTTTATCGATACGAGCGATGTCGCTGTTGAACTGCAGATCGACACCGCGCTTGTTCAACTCATCCTGCAGGTGCAGGCGCACGGCCTTGTCGAAACCACGCAGGAACAGCTCGCCGCGATAGAGCAACGAGGTTGTGGCGCCGAGGCCGTTGAAGATCGAGGCAAACTCCACGGCGATATAACCACCGCCCACTACCAACACGCGTTTAGGCAACTGCTCAAGAAAGAAGGCTTCATTCGAGCCGATGGCATGTTCATGCCCTGGGACTTCAGGGATCTGCGGCCAGCCGCCGGTGGCAATCAGGATATGTTTGGCGCTGTAGCGTTTACCGCCTAGCTCGACACTGTGGTCATCGACAATCCGCGCGTGGCCTTCGAGCAAGGTCACGCCGCTGTTCACCAGCAGGTTGCGGTAAATGCCGTTAAGCCGGTCGATTTCGCGGTTCTTGTTGGCGATCAGGGTCGACCAGTCGAAGCGGGCCTCGCCCAGCGACCAGCCAAACCCCTGGGCCTGTTCAAAGTCATCGGCGAAATGCGCACCATAGACCAGCAGCTTCTTCGGTACGCAGCCAACGTTGACGCAGGTGCCGCCCAGGTAACGGCTTTCGGCAACCGCCACGCGCGCACCATAGCCGGCGGCAAATCGCGCAGCCCGCACACCGCCGGAACCGGCACCGATCACAAACAGGTCAAAGTCGTAGGTCATTTCAGCCTCCAGAACAGGCTGCCAGCATACCCCAAGGCGTGCCAGGGCCTAAACTTGAAGCATGCCAAACAGGAGATCAGTGATGCGCCCTACCCTTACTCATGTGGCGTTGCATGTGCCCGACCTGGATGCCTGCGTGGCTTTTTATGAGCAGTTCTGTGCAATGCAGGTGATTCACCAGCGCGCGGGCAAGGGCTCAAGGATTGTCTGGATGGCCGAGCCGGGCAAGGAGCACAGCTTTATTTTCGTGATCATGCCCGGCGGCCAGGATCGCCAACTGGCGGCGGATGATTACAGCCACTTTGGCTTTGCCATGGCCAGTCGGGATGAGGTCGACAGCATTGCCGAACGAGCCCGACTGGCCGGGTGCCTGGTCTGGGAGCCGCGTGATGAGCCCTACCCCGTTGGTTACTACTGCGGCCTGCGTGACCCCGCAGGTAACTATGTGGAGTTCAGCTATGGCCAGCCGCTAGGGCCTGGCGCTGAACATATGCCACTGGCCTGAATGCAAACAGCCACCCGAAGGTGGCTGTTTGCGGTCGCGGCGTAGGCTGAATCAGTAAGCCTTGCCGGTCTTGTAGAGGTTTTCGAAGCAGAAGTTGGTGGCCTCGATATAGCCTTCCGCGCCGCCGCAATCGAAACGCTTGCCTTTGAATTTGTAAGCCATGACACAGCCATTCTGCGCCTGCTTCATCAGCGCGTCGGTGATCTGGATTTCACCGCCCTTGCCGGGCTCGGTCTGTTCGATCAGCTCGAAGATATCCGG